>SKJD01000229.1 GCA_007116095.1 Candidatus Hydrogenedentota bacterium | reverse complement strand
TTCCAGGTCCACCAGCCAATCACCAGCCAATACTGCCGTACCCTGAAAATCGTGGGCGCGCAGACGGGCGGGCAGCTTGCGCAAAGTGGCGAGGCTGACTTCCACGGGACCCAGAGCCCGGCGAACGCGGTCGAGATCGGGCAAGTCATCTTCCAGGGAAGGCTTTGGCAGGGAGAGGGCGACCTTACGCACCGGCGCCTCGGCGATCAAATCATCGACGTCGTCTTCGCCGCTGAGTATCTGGTAACTGTGGCCCAGCAACGACTGCTCCGGCACCTCGACCGTCATGGGCGCCTGCACTTCAGTCTGACAGGCCAGGCGCATCCCGTGTTGCAGCTCATCACTGCTCAGAAGGATTCCCTCGGTTTCATTCGGGGGGGTAGGGGGGCCGGCATCCTGCTTGCCGCTGGCCTTGCCCACCAGGCGCACCAGGCATTTCCCACAGCTTCCCTGTCCGCCACAGGGATAATCCAGGCCCAGGCCCGCCTCAGCGGCCACATCCCGCAGGGGCGTTCCGGCCAGGGTCTGCACTTTGCGTCCTGACGGCTGAAATACGATGCTGAACTTCTGGTTCATCACACGGAGATCCCCCTGAATTGCTGTCCTGCGCCGATGAAAACCGGCAACGCGATTTCTTTCCTTCCAATATACGGGGAAGTTTCCCGAGCTTGCAAGTAAAAACGGAATTGGACAATAAATCGCGCCAATTTTCTTAAATATGGCTCATAATTTACAAATACGCCAACGTGTTACCCCGCCAGGCCCCGCAGAATTTCAATCCCCTGCTTGATGGTTTCATCCGGGGCCGCGAAGGATATCCGCATGTGTGTTTTTTCATCGCTGAAGACGCTGCCGGGTATGATGAGCACGTTGTTTTCTATGGCGCGTGGCACGAAGACATCTCCGTTACCGCCAGGCGCTTTCGGGAAGATGTAAAAGGCCCCGCCCGGCTTGGTCACTTCGGTGAATTCCTTGAGCAGGTCATAGGCCAGGTCGCGCTTGCGGCGGTAGTTGTCGATCTTCTCGGACATGTCCACTTTCAAGGCTTCCACAGCCGCCTTCTGCGCGAAGGAGGGCGCACAGACAAAGGTATATTGCTGCAGGGTGTTCATCGCCTGAATAATCTCTTCCGGCCCGGCCGCATACCCCACGCGCCAACCGGTCATGCCCACATTCTTGGAAAAGCCGTTCAGCAGGATGACCTTGTCATACATGCCGACCAACGTGGCCGGCGCCTCGTCGTACTGGAGCGACTCGTAGATCTCGTCAGTGATGACCAACAGATTGTGCTTTTTCGCGACTTCCGCGATGGTTTGCAATTCTTCCCGGTTCATCGTCACCCCGGTCGGGTTGGAGGGCGCATTCACGATGAGGATTTTGCTCTTCTCCGTAATGGCGGCTTCCAGGGCATCGGCCCGCAACTTGAACGCATCCGATTCCGGAATTCCGTCGCCCGGGTAGGTCTTGATGGGTTTAGGTACGCCGCCCAGCAGCCGCACCAGATGCGGGTACATAACGAAATAGGGGTCCGCGAAAAGCACTTCATCTCCCGGGTTCACCGTCGCCAGCAACGACAGAAACAAGCCGCCTGAGACCCCGGAGGTGATCATGACATTCTTGGGCGTTACGCCGAATTTCTTGTCGTAATACGCCGCCACCCCGTCACGTAGTTCTTCAATGCCCCAGGTTTGCGTGTAGGAGTTGAAGCCCTGCTGTATACTTTGAATGGCCACATCCTTGACCACCGTATCCACGTCATAATCCGGCTGCCCGATGCTCAGGTTATAGGGATTTTTCAGCTTGGCGGCCAGGGCAAATACCTTGCGGATGCCGCTGGCGTCAATACAATTCATTCGATCGGCTAAATACTGCATGCGTATTTCCTTTTATTGCTTGGACAGGATTGTGGATGCCGGGACAAGGCGGGTTGAGAAGAATTATTGTACAACCCCCTGCGCGATCAACGCAAAAGCCGGACCTCAATCTGTCTTGCCCCTGTTGGAATTAGAGCAGCCAGCGTTTAAACTAACCCATCTTCCGCAGTTACGAGGTGTCAGCTTCGTATTCCTTAGGAAATACGCAGATTTTAGGAAATTTTCTGCACTACATTTTGATCGGTGTTGGTTTGTTGGGCAGTGGAAACACCAGCTTTTGAAGTAGGCAGGCCAAGTGTTTTTCTGGACGGCTGACAGTACGCAATCGAATATCGCGGTCGGCGCCCGTGGGCAATACGACATCCAGGGAACGCACTTCGGCCATTTCCTCGATTAGTTTTCGGGGCATTGTGCCCAGCCCGCATCCGGCGCTACAAGTAGCGCTCACTGCAGGCCATGATTGTAACAGATAGATTCCGACACAGGGAATGGCGGGGTGGATGGCTATTCACGGTAAGTCGGTGTAGGCTTCCTCCGCTATCGGGACCCGGGGTCCGTATCGGGGCAAGGGATGCCCCTCTTCATATGCTCCCAGATCCGGCGCCTGGCCGGTGAAGTCATCGTTGATGTTCGGTAAACGTAGTCCGGCATTTACGGCGTTGCTGTCCGGACGTAGACGAAAATCAAAGGTTTCCGGAGTATAGTGCTTCCCTCGCTCGACCAGAGCTGCCCGCAGGAAAATGCCATAATCCACCTTTATGCTGTGCTGCTCATGCCCGGTCGCGGCGGTGAATTCTGCGAGGCTGCCAAATTCTTGAAGTTCATCTTCCCCAGTGCGCCAGAGTATCTGGCCTTCCATCTCTGGATCGACATACCAGCCGTTGTAATCCATGGTCGATAGAGTCGGGGTTACGGTGCCCGTACCGATCATGACGCCTTTGCCCATGAACAGGTTGTTGCGTAGATGCCCATTTCCCCAGACCTGCGAGGAAAAGGCCCTACCGTCAGCAATCAGCGTGTTGTGGTAGGCCACCGGACCGGAGGGGACCATGCTCCATTTCAGCGAGGTCCCCACCCCAAAGACCACATTCCGGATAAGGTAGATCGGGCC
>SKJD01000250.1 GCA_007116095.1 Candidatus Hydrogenedentota bacterium | reverse complement strand
TACAAAGACAATAGCGGTGACCAAGCTGGTGTTAAGGGCGATTCTCGGAAGATCGGAGTAGTTAAGCTCCCGAAAGACAAAGAACTCCAGAATACCTGCATAAAGCACACTAATCGCCGCCGCTTCGGTCGGGCTGAACCATCCGGTGTAGATACCCCCAATAATGATGACTGGGAAGCCCAACGGCAACCAGGCCTTGTTCAGCGCCTGCTTGCGCTCCGTCCAGGTAGCCTTGTCCAGCAGGGGAATTTGCATCCGAATGGAGGCGATATAGCAGTAAATACAGAAGAAAAGCAGGATCATCAGGCCCGGGCCGATACCGGCGATAAAAAGCTCACCAATCGAAGTGCCTGAGACCACGCCAAAGACAATCATGCCGATGCTGGGGGGAATTAACAGGGCGATGTCGCTTGCATTGATGATGAGGGCCATGGAGAAGGAGTCCGGATAGCCCGCTTTAAGCAAGCGCGGTCGTATCGGACCACCAATCGCGACCACCGTGGCCTGCGTGGAACCGGAGATGGCGCCGAACAAGGTGCAACTGACCGCACTGGTGATGGGCAACCCGCCGCGCAGGTGGCCAATCCAGGTCATCACCAGGTTCAAAAGACGATCCGCCGCCTGTCCCCGCGTCATGAGATCGGCTGCGAAGATAAACATGGGCACTGCCACCAGGGCCGCCGGGGTAATCCCGCCAATCCACTGCTGGATAATGACCGCACTGTCCACGGTCGGATAATACAACCACAACACCGCCAGCGCCGATACGGTCAGGGGAACCTTCATGGGAAATCCCATGAATAACAGTCCGACCATGATGACAACTATCAGAATCCCCATGGTTACCATGAGCAACCTCCCAAAACGGTATCGTGCGAATCAGCAATGCTGGTAATAACTGTCCCTATGCAGATATCAGGCATTCCCGGCTCCTTCTTCGTCGCCATCTCCATTTCCGATCTCAGGCGCGTCTTCGTACTCATCTTTATGGGTGTAGGACAGGTATACATCCTCTTTACTCAAGTTACGCACTACCGCCAGCACATATTGGATACCCGCCATAATCAGTCCCAGCGGTGCGGCAAGGTAAACAATGAAGAGGGGAATCTCCAGCACCGGCGATACCGAACCGAGGTCATAGACGATATAGACATAGTGAAATGCATGCCAGGCCAGGTAAAAAAGCAGGGCTGCCGTGGCCGCCGAAATGAAGATGGTCATGACCTTACGGTGGCGTCGGGAGAGTTGATCATAGATGGCGGTCATCCGGATATGGCGTGCGCAGCGGGCGCCATAGCTGAGCCCCACAAAGCAGATCAGGATTATCAGAAACTGGGTAATCTCCTGGGCCCAGGCCAGGCTGTGGTTGAATAGGGATCGGGTAAATACATTGAGTATGGTCAGTGAAGCCATGATGATCATGGCTGTAGCCAGAATAAATTCTTCCAACTTGCTGATCCATTTGAAGATGGATTTCGTCGTGTCTTGTTCCATAATCTTCACTCGGTTGGTCATTCCGACACATAGACAGAAATATAGTAAAGGCGAATACATTGCGACCGCGCTGTACACGCGACAGCTTGCTTCCCATACACCCGGACAGTCTGAATCCTGACATTGATTACATTGCCATGATATACTCAGAAACAGGTTGAGTCAAGTAAACGCAATCATACAGACTTACTTTTCATTAGACAGAAAACCAGCAATACAGAACAATACGACGGCTTGCCGACCCGGCATCGAAAGCCGCTTTCGCTTGATCGCGTTTGTGTTTGTCCTGTGTGGTTTCAGGGAGAATATCCATGCGCAATACCCTCTTGGCCAGAACCGGATTACTTGTTGTTTCGGTCATCGCGCTGCTGTTTGCAGGATGCGATGATGGCTTGCTCTCGGACGAAGTGGAACAATGGCGCTTCGCCATTGAAGAGACGCGGGGGAGTGTGCAGGACGGCTATGCGCAACGATTCAAAGAGCTGATTGAGGAGCGCACGAACGGCGAGGTGGAAGTTAAAGTCTATCCCTACGGCACCCTGGGCACCTCGGATCATGTCACCGAGTTGGTGCGCATGGGCACGGTGCAGTTTGCCATGGCGTCCCCCGGCCACCTGGGCACCATGATTCCCGAAGTGCAGGTGCTCCTGTTACATTTCACCCTCACCGACGACGAAGAAGTAAACAAGACCGCCCTCTCCGATCCGCAATTTCAGGCGGCGCTCGCGCCGCTCTATGAGGATAAAGGCTTCCGCCTGCTGTCGGTCTATCCCGAAGGGTGGATGGTGTGGACCGCTAACCGCATGCTTCGGCGCCCGGCCGATTTTACCGGCTTAAAAATCCGCACCATGACGTCGCCCATGCTCCTGGCGGCTTACCGAGCCTATGGCGCCGCCCCAACGCCGTTATCTTACGGGGAAGTCTACAGCGCCCTCCAGCTCAACATGATCGACGCCCAGGTAAATCCCGTCTTCGCCATACAGGAAATGAGCTTTTACGAGGTATCCGACTACATGATCTTCGGGAACCAGGCGCCATTCATTACCACCTCGCTCACCAACCATGCCTTCTTCGAAGAGCAATCTCCTGATCGACAGACGCTGATCCTGGAGGTGATTGATGAACTGGATGAATACATTCATGAGCTGCAGAAAGACTACAATCAGAGCCGCATGGATATTATCCGTGACAACAAGCCTGATCTGATCATTGTCGACGATCTTACGGAAGAGGAACGGGACGCCTTCCGCCAGGCCAGCCTGATTACCCGGGATGTTTTCGTCCGGGCGGTTGGCCCCAGCGGGGAAGTAATCCTGGAAGAATTGCTGGCGTCGGTGGAGCGCGCCAAGGAAACACACGGATGGGATGAAGAATAGCGGGGCTGTTACGCGAAGCGGACGGAGACGAAGCATCAATCGCTATCAGAAGATTCCACGCCGTCACGTTGCCGGCTGAGTCCGTGCCAGGCCCGCAAGCGCAATTTGCGGGGTGTAACGC
>SKJD01000458.1 GCA_007116095.1 Candidatus Hydrogenedentota bacterium | reverse complement strand
TGATGCATTGGTTACAGCAGCTACCCGGTGTAAAAATCGTTGCGGTCTGCGATGTCTGGGATACGCGATTGGCGCAGGCGCGGGACCTGGCTGGCCCGGATGCCTGGGCGACCAAAGACTACACGGAAATCCTTGCCGACGACAACATAGATGCCGTTATCATCGGCACGCCCGACCACCTGCACACGCCAATGACCATCGCGGCCTGTGAAGCGGGGAAGGATGTCTATGTGGAAAAACCACTGACGCACCACCGTGAAGAGGGCCAGGCGGTGATTGACGCACAAAACACTTATCAGCGTATTGTGCAGGTCGGCATGCAGCAGCGGAGTATGCCCCACCTGATTGAGGCGAAAGCCATCCTGGACTCTGGCGAGCTCGGTCCGATTCGCAAGGTCCATATGACCTGGAACAGGAACCAGGAACGGGCCGAGGGCAGCGAGAACATCGATCCGGCGACGGTGGACTGGGCGCGCTTTCTGGGGCATGCGCCGGAACAGCCCTTTGATCCTTATCGTTTCCGTAATTGGCGCTGGTTTTGGGACTTTGGCGGCGGTATTTTTACAGACCTGATGGTGCATCAGATCGATATCGCCCAATGGTTTCTCGACCAGGAACACCCCGCGCATGCGGCCAGCATCGGCAGTTTTTTTACGAATGAAGGCGTCTGGGAAACACCGGACACCGTGCAGAGTCTCTTGCATTACAAGGAGCCGGAGACCCAGTTTTACTTCCAGGGCACTTTCTATAATGCGCGCTATCGGGCCATGATGGAATACATGGGCTCGGAGGGCACGCTATATTGTGATCGCGGGCGCTATGAGGTCTTTCCGGAGCCGGGCAGTACGTTGGAGCGCAGCGAAATGATATTGGGTTCCGGGCCCCGCGGACTCGATTTCTACGATCAGCCGGAGGCCGAGCGGTTGCACCTCAGTAACTGGCTGGAATGCATCCGAAGTCGGGAGAAACCGAATGCCCCGGCCGAGGCGGGTGTACAGGCTTCCGACGCCGCCCACCTCGCGAACAAGGCCCTGCGGGAAAACATCGTCGCGCATTGGTAAGGTTGTTGCAAGAAGCATTACTTTATCGACAACCATAAAAAGGGCAGGTCCGAGGACCTGCCCTGGGTGATTGTGCTGTAAAGTTTTTTAAGGTTCGATGAGAATTGGCGCTTCCGGCGTTTCGCTTTCCACATCGCTTCCGGCCGGGGGCGGCGCCAGTTCCAGGCCTTCCGGCAGCTCAATGTCCTCGGGCAAGGACTGAGGGACGGGTTGCTGTTGGGGTGGCGCGGCGCCCTGAGGTAGGGCCGGCATCCCATCGGCATCGCCCGGGATCATTTGCACGCCTTCCGGCATGCCAGGCATTGCCATTCCCTGGGGCATATCCTGGGGCATCGCGGGCAATTCCGCTGCTGCCTCGGCTTCGGCCTCCAGCTCTTCCAGCGTCACTTCACCTTCATCCACGGCCTCCGCCATATCCACCAGGTCCTGCATCTGGTCCACGATGCGGTTGTAATCGACCGGCGTCAGCGGCAGATCAAAGGACTGTTCATTCACCCGCACGGGGTACAAGCCGTCAGCATCTTCCGGCCCGATCAGGGCGACCCGTTCCTCCGTGGCGTTGGCGAGGCGAATCTGCATAATTGACTCCCAGGGCGTCACCGGATCGGGGTAGGCGTTGGGGCGAATATCGGCCCCCTGCAAGCCCGTCAGGCTGAAGTACAGCTCTTCGATGCTGTTGGAGATGACCTGCTGCGGTTCGCCGTCGATCTGCAAGTCCCAGAGTTCTTCGTCGTCCCGCCGGAAGGCCCAGTTCTGCCCTTCGTAGGCGATGTCGATCTGGTCATATTCTTCGTCCTCGAAGACATGCCGCTGATACACGGCGCTGAGATCCGGGAAGAGGCGTTCCACCTCGTTCCGGGCCATGATCCAGATTTCCGGATCATCGTCCAGCCGCGCATAGACGCCATCCACACTGCGGGCGTCGTCGGCGATGCGCAGGGTGCGTTCCACGCCATTGGCCCAGAAGCGTAGGGTCCGCGTGAA
This sequence comes from Candidatus Hydrogenedentota bacterium, assembly GCA_007116095.1. Classification (GTDB taxonomy): domain Bacteria; phylum Hydrogenedentota; class Hydrogenedentia; order Hydrogenedentales; family SCBR16-9; genus SCBR16-9. The sequence goes on along the minus strand of SKJD01000458.1, from coordinate 950 downwards.
ATCACCCGTCAGCGTATCCGGATCAGCGTAATCCGCCGGGGACCAATCCGCCACGGTCGTACGTAGGCGGTTGAGATTCCCCTCGTTCAGTGGCAGGGGAAGTATCGGGCTGTCTGCCTCCCAGGTTTCGTTCTGGTAGCGCATGGCCAGCGTCGTCTCGCCGGGCTGTTCCACCTCCACCCGGGAAATGGCTTCCGCATCCAGCTCCAGCTCCGGCAGGTGGAACAGTTGCGATGCTTCGGGGAGGAGCTGGTTGAAGCGGCTGTTGGTCAGCTCATAGATAATATCCCGGTCGGCGCCGGCCAGCCGTACATAGCCGGAGGTATCCGCTGCGGGCCTGGCTGCTTCCAGTACAAACTCCGTGTCGTTCTCATCCCGCAGGGCGATGCGGTAGCCGGGGTCATCCAGCCCCCACGCCGCCGGATCGGAGGGATCAACGATGTCTGCCGCGTCCAGCGCAGTGAAGCGACGCAACAAGGTTTCCAACCCAGTGGGGCGGTGTTCGCCGAGCCCACCCTCGACAACATGCCACTGTACGATGGGTTCGTCCGGGGTTTCGGCATCCTCGCCTGTCTCTTCGTCTGCCGTTGGCAGCTCCATGATTTCGCGCTCGAAGACCCAGCGGCGGTCCGGCGTATCCACAGCCAGATGGACAATATCATCGGCAGGCACATCGACGATGCGCAGGTCCATCCATTTGTTGGGTTGCGGGGCCAAGGCCAGGTCCTCGCCGAAGACACCTGCCTCTTCGCGGAGGCTGGTTGTTTCGATGTAGACGGCGTCCTGATTGTGTTGCCGCATGAAGACGGTGCGTTGTCGCATCGAGCGACCAATCAAGAGATGCACCGCAGGTTCTTCACTGTCCCCGGCGTAGGCGGTCACGTGGAAGGCCTGATTGTCGTTCAGTCCATAGGGGTCCCGGCTTTCCTGATCGATGGCGTCCGCCCGGT
>SKJD01000378.1 GCA_007116095.1 Candidatus Hydrogenedentota bacterium | reverse complement strand
GCGCCGCCGCCGTCTCAATCATCCCGACCTCGACCGGCGCCGCCCGCGCCGTCGGCAAGGTGCTGCCGGACCTGAACGGCAAGCTGGACGGTATGGCCCTGCGTGTGCCCGTGATTGACGGCTCCGTGGTCGACCTGGTTGCCGAGATGGAGAAGCCGGTGACGAAAGAAGAAGTGAACGCCGCCATGAAGGCCGCTGCTGAAGGTCCGCTGAAGGGTGTCTTGCAGTACACCGAAGACCCGATCGTTTCGGTCGATGTCATCGGGAACCCGCATTCGAGCATCTTCGATGCGCTGAGCACCAGCGTCATGGACGGCAACTTCCTGAAGATCATCTCCTGGTACGACAACGAATGGGGTTATTCCAGCCGTTGCATCGACTTGCTGAAGATGATGGCTTCCTAAGTGTCGCATCAACAAACCCATACCAGGGGATGCACCATGAATAAACTAAGCATTGAGGATCTGGACCTCAAAGGCAAGCGCGTACTGATGCGGGTGGACTTTAATGTCCCCCAGAATGAGGACGGCTCGGTGCGGGATGACACCCGTATCCGCGCGGCCCTCAAGAGCATCAACTACGTCTGCGACCAGGGCGGCAAGCTGATTCTGATGTCGCACCTGGGCCGTCCAGGCAACCCGGACAAGGCCGAGTCGGACGCCGAGCGCCAGGAGATCATCGCTAAGAACGTCAAGTTCAAGATGGATCCCGTCGCAACGCATCTGCAGGGCCTCGTGACCGCCAAAGTGACCAAGGTCAACGACATCGTCGGACCGGAAGTCGAGGCGGCGGTCAACGCGATGCATGAAGGCGATATCGTGCTCCTCGAGAACACGCGCTTTCATCCGGGCGAGACCAAGAACGACCCCGCGCTCTGTGAGGCGCTGGCGAAGCTCGCCGATGTATACATCAGCGACGCCTTCGGCACCGTACACCGTGCGCACGCCTCCACCGAAGGTGTGACGAAGCATGTGGCGCAGAGCGCCGCCGGTTTCCTCGTCGCCAAGGAGATGGAATACTTTGGCCAGGTGCTGAGTAATCCCAAGCGGCCGTTGGTCGCCATCCTGGGCGGGGCCAAGGTCTCCGACAAGATCACGGTCATCGACAACCTGTTAAACCTGGTCGACACCCTGATCGTTGGTGGCGGCATGGCTTTCACCTTCCTCAAAGCCAAAGGCTACGAAATCGGCGACTCGCTGTTGGACGAGCCCGGTATTGAGGTGGCGAAGCAGGTCATGGCCAAGGCCGAAAGCAAGGGCATCGAGCTGCTGCTGCCGGTGGATTGCGTGGTGGCGGACAAGTTCGCCAACGACGCCAATCACAAGGTCGTAGACGCCGACGCCATCGAAGTCGGCTGGATGGGCTTGGACATTGGTCCGAAGACCCTCGAAAACTGCCTCGCCGCCATTAAGGACGCCGGCTCGGTAGTCTGGAATGGCCCGGTGGGCGTTTTCGAGATGGATAACTTCGCCAACGGCACCAAGTCCATCGCGAATGCGCTGGCGGAAGGCGACATGATCAGCATCATCGGCGGCGGCGATACCGCGGCGGCCGTGGCGGTCTTCGGCGTGGCCGACCGCATGTCCCACGTCTCGACAGGCGGCGGGGCTTCGCTCGAAATGCTCGAAGGCAAGACCCTCCCCGGCCTGGCCGCGTTGACCGACAAGTAAGTGTCCCTATCCATTAGATACAGGGTGGCGTGAAACCGGCGCCTTGTGTTAGAATAATCTACAGAATGGCGTACGATGCGAATCCATCGTGCGCCATTTTTAGAGTACCTGTGGCCGGTAGCAAGCTGCTGCCGCGCCCAGACAAGCAAACATGCCCCCGGCTCGGCTGACCGAAGTCACCGACGGCAGACTGGGCCCCGGGCGAAACAACACAAAGGTGAACTGTCATGGCAATGACAAAAGAACGCAAACAGGAAATCGTCCAGAAGTTTGGCAAGGACGATAACGACACCGGCTCGCCGGAAGTCCAGGTCGCGCTGTTGACCGAGCGCATCAACCAACTGGCTAACCACTTCCGCTACCACAAGAAAGACCACGCCGGACGGCGCGGCCTCTTGAAGCTGGTCGGCCATCGCCGCAACCTGCTCGCCTACATCCGACATCAGGATGTCGAGCGCTACCGTGGCCTGATCAAGGAACTGGGACTGCGCCGCTAAGCACGCGCCGCATTTTCCAAAACCATACTACTTCGAGCACCCCTCCCGGAGGCATCCCCACATCGCGTGGCTGCCTCCGGGATTTTTTTATGTCGGCATGCAAAGGCGCACCCCTGGCCGCCCAATCCGAACCACAAAAAAACACGAAAAACCGTTATGATATGGGTGCAGTTTTGATATTACCGATAATTTCGATTCATTATGTTCCGTAGGGGTGGGCCCCAGTGCCGCCCACCTGGGTGGGGTTTCCCACCCACGTCATGCCTGTGCAGGCAGGCATCCAGGCACGTTTGAACGTCTACTGCCCTCGGCCATATCACCCCCGACTGCGGAGCGGTCGCAGCTTGTAGCGCGGGGTAATTCTAATTGTCGATCATCACCGCCACCCCGGGATTCGGATTCACCCCCAAAAACGACCCTGGGTGGGTCGCGGATAAACTCAAAAACTGCCTGCATCCATTCAGGATGCAATAACATGGATGGCTTGGCGGGCGCTGTAGAGGGGACTCCCGGACCTGGACGGGCAATCCGAGGGCGAAGCAAAAGCGATGGGCGGCGATTCCGACCACGACCACAGAAATAGTCATGAAAAGGCGCCACGAATATTGCCACTAGGTGACGGCTCAAATTGATACAAAACGGCACAAATTAGCACAATTGACGGTGCTGTCAACAAAACAGGCGAAGCAACGCAAGTGGTTGATTCGCCTGAAGTTATACATGGTAGCGGTGCAGGGATTCGAACCCCGGACCTTCGGATTATGATTCCGCTGCTCTAACCAGCTGAGCTACACCGCCTTATGGTATGTGGTTGCCTGGCAGGGCACACCCTGTCAAGCGG
>SKJD01000228.1 GCA_007116095.1 Candidatus Hydrogenedentota bacterium | reverse complement strand
GAGATGGGCCGCGCCCAGTTGGCGATGGCGCTGCCGAAGCAGGAGACCTGCATCCCGACGTTCTTTATCTGTTCTTCGATTTGCACAAACTTGTCGTCATGAAGCTGGGTGATGTTCTCGCCGTCGACATTGCGCAGCTCGAGGTGGGTCCAGCCCAATTCCTTGTGCGCCATGATCTGGGAGTCAATGGATTGTCCTGCTTCGTCGGAAATACCGGAAAAAAACATGCGATTACCTTTTCGTGGTTCGTTGCCACAGGCGCCAGGCGCTTTGCAGCAACGGTTTATTCTGCCAGGCAGACGCCCCGGCGCCTGCCCGTTACAATATATTGGTGTTACGTATTCATCATTAACTGATAGCGGGACAAGACGGGCTTAGGGACGCTCCAAGGCGGCTTCGACGCTCTTGCGCTTCTCCGCCCCCGACAAGAGCTCCACCAAGTGCAAGGCGAAGTCCATGGCTGTGCCCGGCCCGCGGGACGTGACGATCTTGCCGTCCTGCTCCAGGGGGCCGCCGGTGTTCGTGATCCGGGGAAAGTCTTCCTTCTTCACAAAGCCCGGATAGGAAGTCACCTGCTTGCCCTCGAGCAGCCCGGCCTGGGCCAGGACCTTCGGCGCGGCGCAAATGGCCCCCACGAACTTGTCGCTCTCCACCATCTTCTTCAGCAGCGCATTGAGGCGGTCATCGCCCGCGAGGTGGTCCGCTCCCGGCAAGCCGCCGGGCAAGACCACCATGTCATAGTTGTCCTGGAGCGCGCTGTCCAGGTCCGTATCGGGAACAAAGGTCACGCCGTGAGCGGCCTGGACCGGTTTGTTGTCAAGTCCGGCGGTAACAACCTCTACATCGGCGCGCCGTAAAATATCAATTATGGTTACGGCCTCCAGCTCTTCACAGCCCTGGGCCAAAGGTACAAGTACTTTTGCCATGTTGCGATTCTCCTTTCGCCGGTATATACCGACTCCGCCTTCGTTTGTTCTTTTTGCCTGGGGCCTGACTACGAGTTTATAGGGCTGCCACGAAATTTTCAACTTGACGGCAGCCTGTACGCCCCTTAAACAGGACCACGCCGAAGGCCCTCGGGTGTACAATCCCTGCCTGAAATCCAGGCGCCAAGGACCTGTTAAATGCGCTTCCAGTTTGATATTGCAAGGCCATTTTGCAATACTGGCTCAGAAAACGGGCTGCTATCGCCCTGCGCACAACGACTTTGAAGGAGCTCCCGTATGCCACAACAACGCCCCAATATTCTCTGGATCATGATGGACGGCTGTCGCACCGACGCCCTGGGCTGCTACGGGTCGCCCTGGGCGCAGACGCCACATCTGGACCAGATCGCCGCCAACGGGGTGTGCTTCCGGAACGCAGTGGTGCAATGCCCGATCTGCGTACCGTCCCGCCACGCAATGAAGACGGGACAATATTGCCACCGGACGGGCCGTATCTATTATGGCGACCCCCCAGAGATAACACCAACCTATGCAGACAGCGCCCAGGACTACCCCAATCTGCTGTTGCACTGGACCCGGGCCGGCATGCAGCCCATCAACCTGAGCAAATCCAGCGCCTTTCAGGCGGACTGGGACCAACGGGAAATCCCCGGCGAACGGACGTCGGCGCGGCGGCATGAAGATGACGTCCACCACGATCCTGTACACCTGAGCACCTACGGCTGGCAGATCGGCGGAACGCAGGATATCCATGTAGACGACACTGCCGAGGCCCTGCTGACGGAGCAGGCCGTGGGGATTCTGGAGGAGCGGGCGGCCTCGGGCGATCCTTTTTTTCTGCGGGTCTCCTACCAGCCGCCGCACGTCCCGATCCGGGTGCCGCCGCCATTCATGATGGACCCCGACACCATCGACCTCCCCTGGCCGACAGAGGTGGCCCTGGCCAAAAAACCGCGCTTCGAGCGGGAACAGCTCCGGGTCTATGCCGGCACGCTGGACCTGAGCGAGGAGCAACTCCGCATCGCCCGGGCCACGTACTACGGGATGGTAAGCATGATCGATTACTTCATCGGCAAGCTGGTGGCCTGTCTGGAGCAGCTCGGCCTGCGCGACAATACCATCGTGGCCTTCAGCTCGGACCACGGCCAGGCCCTGGGGGAAAACGGCCTGCACAAGAAACGCAACTTCTATGATCCGGTGATCCGGGCGCCGCTGCTCCTCTCCTGGCCAGGACGTCTTCCGCAGGGCATGGTATTGGAGGAAGGGGTGGAGATGATCGACTTCCTCCCCACGCTGATGGCGCTCTCCGGCATGACGCCGCCCGGGGACATCGCCGGTTGCAGCCTGCTGCCGCTGATTCGGGGTGAGGCCCCGGGCCGGGAAGTAACCTTCGCCGAGATCGATTACAGCGGCTCGCTCTTTGCCCCACTCCGGGAACGCTCGGGACGCCGGGTCATGGCGCGCACAGCGGACTGGAAACTGGAGTATTTCAAGGACCCGCGGGTCGCGGAGAAGGACGGGTCCCTGTACAACCTTAAGGAGGACCCCTGGGAACAGGAGAACCTCTATTATGATCCGGGCTACCGGGGCATCATCATCGCGCTGGAGACCGCCATCGACGCCTGGGATCAGGTTCCCATGGAACCACCCAACAGCGCCAGGGCATCATAACCAACGGGGATAGGGGATAAAGGTATGGTTCTGATATTATCGCCAGCATAACCGCCCAATCATCCCGCCTGCGCAGGCAGGAATCCAGGCCTCCGCCGGCAGCACGATCTCGGATGATAATATCGAGCCGTTTTTTAACGCAAAGACGCAGAGACGCAAAGACGCGGAGGGGATTCGTGGATACAAATGGGCGAATCTTGTGATCGCCCTGGATTCTAGGCTGCCGTGGATGTTTGAACTGGATTTTCAGGATGGAGACAATGAACTTTTATTGATTCGTGAATTGCGCAAATGCACGCGAATTCTCCCTTGCGCCTCCGCGCCTTGGCGTCTTTGCGTTAATAAATAGTGCGTTTTTCTGTTGGCGGCTTTTGGGGGCGAACACTAATTTCG
>SKJD01000357.1 GCA_007116095.1 Candidatus Hydrogenedentota bacterium | reverse complement strand
CGGGCGGCTTCGATGCGATCCCGGGCAGCTTCCCAGTCGCCTTCTTCGTTCACGTCCTCGACACGCACTAGGATATGCGCGACATCCAGCGTCGGCTCCAAGCGTTGCAACTGCCCTGCGGCCGCCATCTGTTCGTACTCCGCCTCGAGATACGCCTCCTCAATTTCCATACCATCCACCAGGGATTCCCGAAACTTGTCGACCAGCAAGCGCTGGTGAATATTTTTCAGCAACTCCGCTTCGGTCAAATCCGCGACACGCAGATACTGCTGGTATTCCGCTTCGGAATTAAACAACGCCCTGCGGGTCGCAAACTCTTGGGCGACCAATTCGTCGCTGACCTCATACCCCTCATTCTTGGCGAGTATCCGCATGACACGGGCGTTGATAAGCGCGTTCAAGACATCCAGCCGGAAGCTCTCGGGCGGGTCCACATGTTGTCCCGCTTCCATCTCCATGCGCTGCCACACCATGTGCATTTCCCGCTGAAACTCACGCCCGGTAATGCGCTCGTCACCGACCCGCGCTACGGGCGCATCCAGATCAAAATCATCCGCGACCATGTGATCGTGGTGAAGGTCGTGTTCATGGTCATGCGCTTCTTCCACCGCGCTTTCTAGTAAGGGCAGGGTCATGGGCTCCGAATCCTCGACGACCGGGGAGGGCGCGACTTCGGGCGTCAGCTCCTCATCTACAATCAGCTCAGGCGTATAATCGGAATTGGGCGAGGGCGCCATTGTATCGGCTGTCTCCGCCAACGCATCCGGCTGATCTTGTGGCGCATCGCCGCAGCCGGCAGCCACAAGCACTATGATCGCGACAAGGCAGCCTGCGAAAACACTCAGGTTTCTTTGCATAAATTTGGGGTTACCTCTTGTCAGAACAGGGTTAAGCAGGAAATGTAAATTGTTCTCATTTTTGGCGTGACAACTTACCACTGCTGATTGATATGTACCGGCTTTCCGGTGTCGGCAGCCTGATAAATCGCTTCGATCAATTCCACGGCGTGGCGGCCTTCGCGACCATTCAAAACCGGCTCTTTCCCTTGTGCAATGGACTGTACAAAATCCCGGATGTTACGCAGGTGCCCCTCGATCTTCAGGCTGGCAAGCGGATCGCCCGCACCGGAGCCCAGGGCGGATTCTTCATGAAGCGCGGCTTCCACCTCGCTGTCCGCTTCCTGGCGTTCACTGAATTGCCATTGCCGTAACTTGCCGTCTTCGAGAACGGCGCTGCCCTCACTGCCATGAACTTCTATACGCGCCGGATGTCCAGGCCAGATGGCGGTGCTGCCTTCAATTACCCCGAAGGCGCCGCTCTGAAACTCCAGCATCGCCGTGGCCAGGTCTTCGACTTCCAGGCCCTTATGGAGGCGGCGCGTCGTCTGCGCCTGCACGGTCTTCACCGGCCCCATAAACCACTGTAACAAGTCGATCTGGTGAATGCCCTGGTTCATGAGACAGCCGCCGCCGTCCAGTTTGCGTGTGCCGCGCCAGGCGCCGCTGGCGTAGTATTCCGGCGAACGGTACCACTTGATATAGGCATCCCCAAGCACCAGCTCCCCAAAACGCCCGGCGTCCAGGGCTTCCCGAATTCGCTGTGAGTCATCAGAGTACCGGCTCTGGAAGATACAGCCCAGATAAACCTGGTGTTTGTCGGTGGCTTCGAGTATCTGATCGATGCGTTCGGTGGAGACTTCCAGCGGCTTTTCACTCAGGATATGCTTCCCGGCCGCAGCGCAGTCCGCGGCGATTTCCACGCGCATCCCGCTCGGAACACAGAGGGAAACCGCGTGCACGTCCTCCCGCTCCAGCATGGCTTTATAATCAGTGTAGGCGACAGCGCCATATTCGTCGGCCATTTTGTCGGCGTTTTCCTGCCGCACATCCGCCACCGCAACCAGCTTCGCCCCTTTAATGTGCTCCAAGGCTTGCGCATGCACCGCACTGATATTGCCACATCCAATTATTCCAAATCCCAATGTTGCCATGGTCTTTGTCCACACTCCCTTCCAGTTATAACTAGACAACGCTTTCGCGTAGTATTTTTATGGGTAAAGTTCTGATATTGCCGATCAAGTCGCTTCGTTAAATGGCGTCGCAAACTTTAAATTGCGCCCTTCGTGCAGAGCACGAAGGTGGTCTGGCACAGTCACCCGGTTTGCCAACACGTCCGACGCCAAGCAACGCCGCCATCTTCGTCATTCCTGCGCAGGCAGGCATCCAGTACGTTGACGCAACGGCATGCCTATGCGCCATCACGATACCCCTTTACGTCTTTGCGCCTTTGCGTCATCGCGTTAAAATAGTTGGCGCATCAAAGCCGGAATCAAGGCTCGAACGGTGCGGCCATGGCGTCTCCGGTTCCTTCAATAAACTTGCCCACGCCTTGCAGTCCTCTGCCGACTGCACGCGGTACTATACAACCGCTGAACAGAACTGTACTGTAAAGACGACCCCAAGCACCATAAGGCGCATCCAGGATGAAATTTGTTTATCTGGCTTCGGCATAGAACACCAACTCATCTATTCCCAATCAAACGATTTCACAAAACGCACCAAGTTTAGCACATTTTCGAAGGGGGTTTCCTGAAGCAGGCCGTGACTGAGGTTGAAAATATGCCCAGTTCGGTTGCCTTCGCGCAGAATTCGACCCGCTTCCGCTTCCACCTGTCGCCAGGGGCCGGGCAGGAGCAGGGTGTTGTCCAGGTTACCTTGCACAGGTTGTGCGTCGCCCAAAATCCGGCGCGCCTCGGCAATCGATATACCGGCGGGCAGGCTAATGACGTCGGCCCCGGCGCGTTGCAAGTCTTCCAGACGCTCCCAATCCCTTGCAAAGACTATACTGGGGGCCAGGCCCCGAATCGCCTCAAAGATACGCTGTTGCGCGGGCAACGCAAAACGCTCATACTGCGCGGGGCTCAGCAGAAACGCCGCCGACTCAAACAGTTGCACCGCCGCCGCGCCGTTGTCGATTTGGTACTTGAGGTAGTCGATGGTCATCGCCGTGATTTTG
>SKJD01000216.1 GCA_007116095.1 Candidatus Hydrogenedentota bacterium | reverse complement strand
TAGCCGTTGAATGAAAAGAAAGTGTGGCAATGTAAATTAAAGTCACGGCTTTGTTCAGGAAAGGTAATATTTCCCGCATGCGCCTCCTCCAAGAGGGCTTGCAAGGCCGCACGGCGTTTTTGGGGATCAAAGTCATTCAGTTGTTGTTCTAATTGTTCGCGGTCTACGGACATATTCTATCTCCTGTTACGGTAAGAAAATTTGGTGGAAGGAAAAGATGCAGGGCGTTGCGAAGGACCCATTGTAACGCAGCAGGGCCGGAATATTCCATGCGGCTAACTTGTTATACATAGTAAACATCCCATCTACAGGAATACACGAACCCATTAATGCGTTAATTCGCCGGGTTCTGCTAACGTCTCCGACAGTGCATGCAGCGTTCTACGAAATGAAAATACGCATACTTCGTGTGGGTAGTAACAGCACCAAGTACCCAATGTGACAATAGGATGCAGTCTCATGAAACACGTTGAAGCAGAAGAAATTCCATTCCCAGCGCAAACCAACGCCACCATTGCCGCCGATGTCACGTCGAAAGCGGCCCGGGATGGCGTCACGCTGATGGAAGCCTTCTGCCTCTGGCACCTGAAGCAAACACCGGGTGAAGCCAGCCCCCTTTGCCCGCATAAGCGCCCAACCCCTAAGAAAGCGCTCTGGTAATAATTTCTAGCGCCCTTAATCCCCTCCCTCTCCCCATTCCCTGGAGCCCGGAGTTTGTCCATAACCGGCAAACCCCGGGCCGCTTGTTTTACGGCTTCATCCGGGCAATATCACACACTACAGACCACTAACCGAGCGATGCGCCCAGGTGGTGGTTGTACCAATTGATTTCCTGGTTGTTCAATGTACCGGTGGGGATACCGACCGGGTTCTGTAGCTCCGCCGCCCAGGCCTCCAGCTCCGCTCGGAGTTCCGCAGCAAGCTCGGGATGATCCGCGATCCGGTTGCGGTGTTCATGCTCTTCTGAACTAAGATCAAAGAGATACTCGACCTGATCCCCCACCGTGAGGTATTTCCATGGGCCCTTGCGGATCGCCGACTGGGTCCAGAAGCGCCAGAACAAGGCCTCGTGGGGCGCGCCTTCCTTGTCTCCCGTCAGGTAGGGAATCAAATTCACCCCATCCAATCCCGCAGGCTTGTCGCGTCCTGCCAACGCCACGGCGGTCGCAGCGATGTCCAACGAACTCACCGGCTCCCGATAGACCAGCCCCTCGGGAATCACGCCTTTCCAGCGCGCCACAAAGGGCACCCGGATGCCGCCTTCGGTAAGCATCCCCTTCTCGCCCACCAGCGGGTCATTCCGCGAGCCGTCCCAGCCACCCGGATCGGTGTCGATGGGATTGTCCACCATCGTCAGCTTCAACGGCGCGCCGTTGTCGCTGGTGAAGATGATGAGGGTGTCCTCATCAATGCCATGCTGTTGCAGCGTATCGATAATTTTACCGACCCCATCGTCCATCGCCGAGGTCATCGCCAGCGCATAGCGGCGCCGGGTCGGCATGTCCCCAGGATGCCTCGACAAATATTCTTCGGTGGCCTCCAGCGGCGTATGCGGCGCGAAGTAGTTCAGATACAGAAAGAAGGGGGTGTCATGGTTGCGCTCAATGAAGGCCAGGGCCGCATCGGTTTGCACATCCAGCCGATAGGTATCGTCATGGATGCGTTCGCCATCCGGCTCCAGATCGTTGCCTTCCAGGTCATAGTTCGCCCAGTAGGGATTCATCTGCCCCTTGAAATACTCATCAAAGCCAAACTCTTGGGGATAATAGCGTTGGGCCAGTTCGTGCGGTACTATGAGGGTACCATTCGGTCGTCGCTCTACCTCCTGTACCTGCTGTTCCGCCCAGTCATGTGAGATGATCGTCGGGTCCAGGTGCCATTTCCCCACCATGCCGCTGATATACCCGGCGGGCTTCAAATAATCCGCAATGCTCCGCTCTTCGCGAGACAGGGGGGTGTCCGCTATATTGTCAAAGCCAAAGCGCTGCTGGTAGCGCCCCGTCACCAGTCCGGCACGCGACGGACTGCACTGCGGCGCGGTTATGTAGCCGTCGGTAAAGCGCACGCCCTCCTTAGCCATCTGATCGATATGCGGTGTTTTGATGTCGTCAAGCTGACCTTGCACTCCCAGGTCCGCATAGCCCATGTCATCGGTAAACACCACGATGATGTTGGGTTTACGTCGTGCTTCGGCGCCCGCTGTGGACGATGTCCAGGGCATATGCCCCAACCCCAACACACTCCCCAACGCCATCCCGGCGCCGGCGGCGAGAAACTCGCGTCGCTTCATTATTCGCTGATCCTTTCACGTCTCGTGCATTGCGCGTAACCGCATGTCCCCAATGCCCTTACAATACCGCTTTTCCACGGCAAAGACAAGCCGTTCCGACGTTCTCCACCTTGTCCACAAAGTCCACCAAGACACGACGCACCTATGTTTTTAACTTCATACCCCTACAACAATGAACAAAATAAACAAACCGTGTCCTTTGGGTATCCTGAAAATACGCATTCACCTTGGACAAATTTACATTTTTTTCACTTCTATGGTTCTTTTTAGAAGATTTCAGAATGTTCGTATAATTGTTTTGTATATGCGTTGTTCATGAACTTCGTAACTTGCGAACAGAAAAATGAGCAGCTTTTCAATTTACAGAAAGTATTTTACACCAACACATTACATGAAATAATACGTTTAAGGAAGAACTTGACAAAGACATTTTTTATCCTTTATACTCATAACTGTTCACATAATATTCTTTGTGCGAACAGTTATGGTTGCCGATTGAACCACCATTCGTAACTTAGTTATTTAAGAAGTTCGTAAACGGCAAGCAACATTGTATACATGGAGAACAGCGTCCTGATGGACAAGAAAGGAAATCAAAATGAGACGAACACATTCCGGCTTCACGCTCATTGAGCTGCTGGTGGTGATTGCCATCATCGGCATCTTGGCAGCCATCCTGCTGCCGGCCCTGGCCCGTGCCCGCGAGGCGGCCCGTCGTGCATCCTGTGCGAACAACCTCAAGC
>SKJD01000139.1 GCA_007116095.1 Candidatus Hydrogenedentota bacterium | reverse complement strand
GAGTAAGTTGCCGACCTGCCGAATGACATCCGGCTCGACCACCTCCCGTTCAGCATCTTCCTCCTGTTCCGGAGCTCCGTCCGCATCACCGATCATCCCCACCTCAGGCCCGAAATTAAAACGACCGCCTTCCGGATTCGCGCTGGTGAAGGTGTGTTTGCCGTCTGCTGGACAGCCCGTCAACAACACGACCACAAGCAACAGCGGTGCAAGCATCAAAACCATCCGCATGGGGTGTTTCATGTCATGTACCATCTTTCTCCGGGAGTGTGTCCCCGATTCCACCAAGACAAAATCAGGTGCATCATGGTTGTTCATTCACCAATCAAAGTGCTTTCACAATGCAATTATAGCACATACGAAAAACTTGGAATACGATAAAAATCGGCGTCAATACTGTTTTTTATCGGGTCAGCTTTCGAAGCATGGCGACTTCTACATTGCTGAGGTGACGCCATCCCCCTGCCGGGAGTCCTTTGGCATTGATATTGGCGAAAGCGATTCGCCGGAGTTGCAACACGGGATGGCCGACCGCCGCGCACATGCGTTTTACTTCGCGCTTTTTGCCTTCGGTGAGGGTGAGGCGGAGGACGGAATGGGTGGCGTGGCCTTCAAGTATCTGCACTTTGGCGGGAGCGGTCTTGCCGTCTTCCAGCATTACGCCGGTCGCGAGCGTATGCAGTGCGTCCTGGGTAATGAGGCCCTTTACCCGCGCAACGTACACTTTTTCGACGCCATAGGCCGGGTGAAGCAGACGATTGGCCATTTCACCGTCGTTGGTGAAGAGCAGTACGCCACGCACATCCTGATCAAGACGTCCCACGGGATAAACGCGCGCCTTTAATCCTGAGAAACAATCCATCACCGTGGGGCGACCATGGGAATCCTTGACCGTGCTAAGCATGCCGGGTGGCTTGTTGAGTACCAGGTAGACATGACGCTCCCGGGCCACTTGCCGGCCGTTGACCTGAACGCGGTCATTATCAGGCTCGACTGATTGACCGATCATCGCCACCACGCCATTTACCTTGACACGTCCCGCACGAATGAGGTCTTCGGCCTCGCGCCGGGACGCCACCCCGCACTGTGCCAGGTATTTTTGGAGTCGCAGCACGAATAGTCCTATTCCATTTCCTGCAGCTCTTCCAGCGAAGGCAGCTCATGAAGATTGCCGAGCCCGAACTGCAAAAGAAATTCTTCGGTGGTGCGGTACAGCTTGGGACGGCCTGGAAGATCAGAAACCCCCGTGACCTTAATCATTCGGCGATCCTGGAGTTGCTCAAAGGCATGGGAGACACTCACCCCGCGGATGGCCTCCACTTCGGCGCGGGTTACAGGCTGCTTATAGGCAATAATGGCGAGGGTTTCCATAAGCGCCTTGGATAGCCGCTTGCTCTTCTTGATCTGGAAGAGCCGCCGAATGTAGGGCGCAAACTCGGACTTGGTCATAAGCTGGTACCCGCCTGCGATTTCCCGCAAGGTGTAGGGCAACAGGGTGTTGTTCTCGATTTCTTCCTGAATTTCGTCCAGCAGGTTGACCACAATTTCGGTGTCCATATCCCCCAACGCTTCGGCCAGACGTTTCGCACTCATCGGGCGATCGCTCACAAAGAGCAGGGCATAGAGCGCCTGACGGGACTCTTCACGTCCCAACATCTCCACCGGCTCCAGGTCCTCGTCCAGTTCCCCGAAGCCCTCGTCTTCTTCGGCAAAGGGATCGTTTTTGTCCGGGTCCAAATCCTGGTCTGTGTCCGCGTTCTCGGAAGCGACATCGCCTTCGACCGACTCCGCCACAACCTCGTCTCCACCACCTTGCAGCGCTTCCTCCGCTTCCAAATCCTCGCCACCAGGAATTTCACGGCCATTATTTTCAGCAACAGCGTCTTCTGGAACATCGACTTCAGGTGGCTCCACATGCTCTTCGCTGGCGGCTTCCGCATCTTCCGGGGCTGCCTGTCCTTCCTCCAAAGAATCTGTTGCAGGCACAAAACGTTTGGTTACGGACATGGCTGCGGCGTAATGCTGTTTCGAAACCTCCACAACATGTTCCAATTTTACTAGTGAATCCGACATCACGGTTGTGGTGTGCTGTTCTTCAGGGCTTTCCGCAACCTGATCTTCACCTACCGAAGCCTCTTCATCCGACAACGAATCTGCATCCGGGCCTCTTTCCCCCTCCGAAGTATCTACATCTATGGAGGCATCTTCCACGCTTTCGGGAACGATAGCTTCGCCGACATCGGCAACCGGACCATCAGCTTCCTGCGGCGCCTGGTCGGCTATATCCTTGAGTATTACCGGCGTTTCTTCCTCATCGGACGCTTCTTCATCTGGAGTGGAACCGTCGGCTGGAACGTGCATTTCCTGATGCGGTTGATCAGTTGGATCCGCTTCAGGCAGAACCTCTTCCGACGCATCATCGGTTTCTTCAGGAAACCTCACTTCCGGGTCTTCCTCCGAATGAAGCGATTCCTCTGGCGTATCTGGCAAATCTTTGTCGGTCATTGCATTCGTAGTATCCGTGGGAGATGGGCTGTGATCAGTGTTGCTGTGAAATGCCTTGTCAGGGGTAGTGTTGCAATAAAACAGGACAGACTTGACTTGGGCTCGCCCGGAACTGATCCAGGACTTGAGGGCTCGGTAACATTGGACAATTAGCGCAACAATTTGACGCTTCATTGTGCAAACCCTAGCATTGCTGGTTCATCAGCTCCAGAAACGGCTTCAACTCCTGCATCAGCTTGCGGAACTTGCTCGGCCGCAATGACTGCGGCCCGTCCGAGAATGCGGCTTCGGGATGCGGATGTACTTCAATCATCAGGCCATCCGCCCCGGCCGCTACGGACGCCTTGGACATTGACGGCACCAGGTCCCAGTGACCGCTGGCGTGACTCGGGTCCACGACTACCGGCAGGTGGGTATATTTTTTGAGCACAGGTACGGCCTGAATGTCGAGGGTATTACGGGTCTCGGTTTCGAAGGTGCGAATACCTCGCTCACAAAGCACCACGTTCGGATTGCCTTCCGAGAGGAT
>SKJD01000136.1 GCA_007116095.1 Candidatus Hydrogenedentota bacterium | reverse complement strand
CGGATTTGAGCATAGCGAGTTATGGCGTGGAAGAAGTCCTGGACGCCTTGCTGCAACAGCAGCCGCTCCGCAACCGACACGTCCTCCTTCCTCGCGCCGACATCACCCGCAGCCGACTCGGCCAGGCCCTGCGCGAAGCCGGGGCCAAGGTCACCGAAGCTGTCGTCTATCGCAGCAGCCCACCCCGGGACAGCGAACAATACAGCGCGGAACTCCGGCAGTTCCAGCCCCATGTCCTGCTCTTCACCAACGCAACCGCCTCACATTTCTTCATGGACATGCTCGACCCCGACACGCGGAGCTTGCTCCAGAAAGAAGCCGCCTTCGGCGCCATCGGCCCCGTCACCGCCCAAGCCCTGAAAGAACACGGCTTCCCCATCGCCATCCAGCCCCAACGCCACGACATCCCACATTTGATCGAGGCGCTCTGCGCCTGGCGGAAGGGGTGAAGGGGGGGATAACTTTTGAATGAGATCGCTAAGCTCTGTTACGTTAATGTTTATTTACATGAGAAAAGCATCAAAATAACGTGGCATATTATAGGCATCAGGTGAAATGCAGAAAGATGAACCAATAATACAAAAACACGGTGGTTATCGTAAGCTACAGAGTTTTCAAGTTGCCCAGCTAATTTACGATGTGACAGTGCGATTTTGTGACCGGTATATCAGTCGGCGTAGTCGAACGCATGATCAAATGGTACAAGCAGCAAGGTCTGGGGTACAAAACATAGCAGAAGGAAGTCAGGCTTCGGCCACTTCGAAAAAAATGGAGCTCAAGCTCACGAATGTAGCCCGAGCCAGCCTAGAAGAGCTTCGCTTGGACTATGAGGATTTTCTGCGACAACGAGGGTTACCGCTGTGGGATCGCGCAGACCAACGGCGACAGTTCTTGATTGATCGACGCTGCAAAACAGCTGCAGAGGTGGCACAGTGGGTGCATGACATCCATGTGGCTGGACTTAGTGGACGTAATGGACCTATTAGACACCTAAGGTTACCCCGAAATTGCAGCGAATGCTGCGCTGATCCTAATTGCGGTTGCATGCTCCTTGCTTGACAGGCAACTGGCAGCCCAAGCTAAAGCCTTTGAAACGGAAGGCGGCTTCACAGAACGCCTTTACCGCATACGTTCACGCCGTCGCTCCTGATTGTCCACAACGTCCACAACGTCCACCATCTCCATTCCGCCCCCCCGACATCTACCCCCGCAGCGCGTGCCAATACGGCTCGAAGGCCTGAACGGCCAGTTCCCCGATGAAGTCCAGGAACGGGGCGTAGTCTCCGTGGACATGGGCGGTATCCAGGGCTTCGTAGTATTCCAGCCGGCGCTCGACGGGCAGGATGATCACGGGGAATCCACGGCGCAGCAGGTCCAGGTTCATGAGGAGGCGGGCGGTGCGGCCGTTGCCGTCCAGGAAGGGATGTATTTTCACGAAGTCCCCATGGGTGCGGGCGGCCAGTTCCACGGGGTGCAGTTCTGCTTCCGCCTTGGCATGCCACGCCACGAACGCATCCATCATACCGGGTAAAGCCGATGCGTCGGGCGGCACATGGTCGGCGCCGCTGATGCGCACGTTTTGTTTACGCCATGCCCCGGCATTTTCATCGTCGATGTGGCGTAGTATAAGGGCGTGGATGCTGCGAATGAGCTGTGCCGTATAGGGGACATCCTCCTTTACCACGCTTTCCACAAATTGGATGGCGTCCCGGTGGTTGATCGCCTCGAAGTGTTCGCGCAGGGTCTTGCCGCCCACCGTGACGCCTTCCAGCACTACCTTCGTTTCTTTCAACGTCAGGGTGTTGCCTTCAATGGCATTGGAATGGTAGGTCCAGCGCAGGACCAGATCCTCATGCAGCTTTTCAAGCACCGCTGCCGGCAAGGGGCGGTGGGCGTCCAGGCGCTGTTTCAACGCATCCAGTTGGGCGAAATCAATCATGGATTGTACGGCTCCGTGAATCAATGGTAAAAAGTGTTCCCCTTCATCGTACGCCTTGCAGTTGTTGGCGCACAACATCCCCCCGCATGCCCGGAACGCGCAGCGTTGAACCGTGCTATTCGGCGTATGCTACAATCTTAATCGTGAATACCATTATATCTTTACCTGAATTATACCGCCCAATAGCGGAGCCGCTGGAAAATGTGCGGGACGCCGTGGGGCAATTGTGGCTGGATGCGCTGCATCTGGTGCGGGTGGATAACATACCCAAGCCGAAGGTGGAAGGCAAGCTGCTGCGGCCTGCGATGTGTCTGTTGGCGGCCGGGGCCACGGGCAGCAAGGACCTGGAGCGCTTCGTGCCAATGGCCATGGCGTATGAGGCGTTGCACATTGCTTCGCTCACGCATGATGATGTGGTGGACCACGCCCTGATGCGGCGGGGCGCCTCCTCCCTGAATGCGATATGGGACAACCATGCCGCAGTCTTGGGCGGGGACTACCTGATGGCGCGTGCCATAGAAACCCTGGCGGACTATGGTTCCTGTCTGGTGGTGAAGCGGGCAGTCTCCACGATTCGCCGGATGGCGGAAGGGGAACTGCTCTTCTTCGGACGTGGACCGGACGAGATAGGGAAGGAAGATTGCCTGGAACTGGCCAGCTTGAAGACGGCCAGCCTTTTTGCCGAGGCATGCAGCGCAGCGGCCTGTGTGGATGCGCCGGAGTACGGCGATGCATTACATCGCTTCGGGATCACTTTAGGCATCGCCTTCCAAATAATCGATGACTTGCTGGACTTGTCACAACCTGCGGAGCAGTTGGGCAAACCAGCCTGCGGTGATATCGTAGAGGGCAAGGTAACCATTCCCATTCTCTTCATGCGCCGGGCCATGTCTGCCAAGGAACGCATACAACTTGACAGTTACCGGGACCAGGAACTATCGGAGGATGACCGGGAATGGATTATGGCCATGGCAGAACAAACCGATGCGTTGAAGCAAGGGGAGGCGGTCGCCAAGGCGCACACCGACGAGGCCCTGGAGATACTCGAGCAACTCCCGCAGAGCCCCTACCGGAGCGCCCTGGAAGGGCTTGTCGAATTTAT
>SKJD01000451.1 GCA_007116095.1 Candidatus Hydrogenedentota bacterium | reverse complement strand
TCTGCCAGAAGAAGTGGCTCGGGTCGTAGTTGGCGCCGAGGTTCTTGCCGCAGGTCTCACGGATTTTCAGGATCGTCTCCGTGTTGTACACGACAAAGCCGGGATGCCCTTCAAACGCTACGCGGACGCCGTGGTCTTCGGCGAATTTGGCCTGCTTCTGCCAGTAGGGGATCACCTTCTCGTTCCACTGCCATTCCAGCACTTCCAGATAATCCGGTGGCCAGGGACAGGTCACCCAGGACGGCTTGGTGGCGTTTTCGTCGGAGCCTGGGCAGCCGGAAAAGTCCACGATGGTCTTGAGACCCAACTTTTCCGCCAAGAGAATGGTCTTGGTCTGGCTATCCTGGCACTTCTTGGCAAAGCCTTCATCGGGATGCAGGCAGTTGCCGTGACAGCTCAACGCAGCCAGTTCGATGCCTTCGCCGTCAAGCAGCGCCAGCATCTCATCGCGTTTGGGCTTGGATTCCAGCATCTCGTCCAGCGGGCAATGGGCATCGCCCGGGTAGCCGCCAGTGCCCAGCTCGATGGTTTTCAACTCCAGCGGGCGGATAATGTCCATTACTTCTTTCAGTGACTTATCACCGAAGAGGACCGAAAATAAACCGAGTTTCATGAATGTACCCTCCGTACAAAGGTCATAGTGGTTGTCGGCAACATTTGCCGTTTCCCCCATGTGACACGGCACATGAAGTCGAACACAAGCGCCGCGATCGCAGCGCCTGTGCGTGGGTATACAATAGGGTTAGACCGTTTCCCACTTGCGCGATTCAGCGGCCTTTTCCACGGTATCCAGCACACGCTGACATTTCACCGCATCGCCAAAGGTCGGATAGGTGACGTCGTTCTGGTCGAGCTGGCACAGGAACTCGCGCATTTCATGCACGAAGAGGTGCTCATACCCGATGATATGCCCCGGTGGCCACCAGGCCTCGGTATACGGCTGGCCTTCACACGCGATGATGCGGCGGAAGCCCTGCAGTGTATCGGGATCGGCGCTGTTGTAATAGTGGAAAATGTTCATGTCTTCCTGGTTCCACAGGAAGGAGCCCTTGCTGCCGTAAACTTCGATTGCATTGTAGTTGCGGCGGCCCGGCGCGAAGCGCGTGGCCTCGAAGGTGGCCAGGGTGTTGCGGTCCTTGATGCGGCCGATATAGACCGCGGCGTCGTCCACATCCACGGTGTCGTACTTCTTGGACTTGGCGCTGCCCTTGGCGTCCCAGGCGCCGACATCCGAGTCGGCCACGACACGCTCCTTGATGAAGGTCTGCATGGCGCTTGTCACTTCTGCTACCGGACCGACCAGGAAGTGGCATAGGTCGGTGATATGCGCGCCGATGTCCCCCAGGGCCCCGGAGCCGGTATGCTCCTTCTTCAGGCGCCAGACCATCGGGAAGTCCGGGTCCACGATCCAGTCCTGCTGGTAGGCGGCGCGGAAGTGGAAGATTTCGCCCAGCTCACCCGCATCGATCATCTGCTTCATCTTCTGTATTGCCGGAGCAAAGCGGTAGGAGAAACCGCACATGTGCTTCTTGCCGCCCTGCTCGACCGCCGCCAGCATGTCTTCGGCTTCCTTCAGCGTGCTTGCCAGGGGCTTTTCACAAACCACATGCTTGCCCGCCTTGGCGGCTTCGATGGCGATTACCGGATGCAGGAAATTCGGTGTACAGATATCGACAATGTCGATATCAGGACGGTTCACCGTTTCCTTCCAGTCCAGGGAGCTTTCCTCCCAACCATAGCGCTCCGCATTCTCCAGTTCTTCAGGGAACTTGCCGCACATGACCTTCATTACCGGCTTCACCGGCAGATCGAAGAACATGTCGACCTTGCGCCAGGCGTTGCTGTGCGCTTTCCCCATGAATGAGGCGCCTATCATCGCCACATTCAACGTTTTTCTTGCCATATCAGTACCCTCTCTGCTTTTTTGGTGGAGTGGAGCAAAGGCATACGGCTCCCCCCAACCGTTCTTCACACTTACCATACGGAAGCGCATGGACTTCCGATGATACTGCCCCTGCCTGGGAATTGTCCAATGGCGCCTGCGCCTCCCCCTGCCATGCCCCACTGTTATCGCATATAAAAGCGCCTATTCTCAACTATTTCCGCACAGCATGGTATAAACACGACCACATTGTGCGTCATCAAGCCTCCTGGCGTATAATGCGATGGAGTCGGCTTTTGCAGCCAAATTCGGGAGACCATGCCGATGCCGCCAAAAATGACGCGCCGCGCCTGGCTACGTCTGGGTGTCTACGGGACGCTGTTGGGCGTTGGTGCCTATGCTTTCGTCGGGGAGCATCGCTGGCTGCGCGTTCGACGCCTGGCTTTCGCACACAGCACGCCGTGTCGGATTGTCCAGCTTTCCGACATCCATTACAAGGGCGATCAGGCCTATTGGCGCAGGGTGATTCAGCAGGTCAACACCCTCCAGCCGGACCTGGTCTGCTTTACGGGGGATTTGGTGGAGGACGCCAACTGGCTGCCCGAAGCGCTGGAGATTCTGCGGCACTGCACGGCGCCGGTCTATGGCGTGCCCGGCAACCACGAGCACTGGAGCCATGCCCCGGTGGACGCACTGGAAGCCGCCTTTGAAGCCACGGGCGGGGCCTGGCTCACCTGGCAATGGGTTGACCTGCCCGATTACAACCTTGTCCTGATCGGGGCCGACGAGATGCGGCTGCCGAAAGCCATCCCGGAACTCGGCTTCCGCCTGCTGCTGACGCACTACCCCGCACATGCCGATCGCCTGGGCGACCAGCACTTTGACCTGATTCTTGCCGGGCATTCACACGGTGGCCAGATACGCATCCCCTTCTACGGCGCACCGCTACTGCCGGGGAAAGTCGGTCCCTACGACCGTGGCCTCTTTCACACCCCCGCCGGCCCGCTCTACGTCAACCCCGGCATCGGGACCTATTACATCAACCTCCGCTTCGCCTGCCGCCCGGAAATCACGGTCTTTGATCTGGGAGGATAGCCGCAAGCTGCGCCGAGTCATGCTTGCGGGCATTCGCATGCACCCGGGAAGCATTCTCTGCTATGCTGC
>SKJD01000091.1 GCA_007116095.1 Candidatus Hydrogenedentota bacterium | reverse complement strand
TTCACAGAAATGTTTTGTAAGCTGGCCGTGTTTATCAAATAAGGAATAGATGCAGTCGAACTGTTAGGTTGCTGACTGTTGGCATCCTTGTTGGGCTGTACCGCCTGATTACACACTTTGGCTGTCAAGCCACTGGGGTGCTTTGGTCGTTATTCGACCGGAATATGAAATAACCTGTATTTAAGTATAAAGGAGAATTATGCGCGGCGATCGCCTGGAAGTGATGATGCATTTGGATAATACCTTGGCCGACACCTTGCCCAAGTTGCTCAAAGCGCCTGAGCAGCATTGGCAACCTGCCGATTACCTGCCTGATCTGAGTACGGAGGAAGGGTTCGAGCACATGCGCGTGCTGCGCGAGGAAGCGGCCCGTTTGCCAGAGGAAATCCTGGCGGTGCTGGTGGGTGACATGATCACCGAAGAAGCCCTGCCGAGTTATGCCTCCTGGATTGCGACGCTGGATGGCGTCAATACCCAGGGTGAGCCCAATACGGCCTGGGGTGAATGGAATCGTAACTGGTGCGCGGAGGAAAACCGCCATGGGGACTTGCTCAACAAGTATCTCTACCTGACCGGGCGGGTGAACATGAAAGAGGTCGAGCTGACCATTCACCACCTTATCAAGGACGGCGGCCAGATCGAGACCGAGAATGACCCTTACCGCACCTTTGTCTATACCAGTTTTCAGGAAATTGCGACCCGCATCTCGCATCTTAATGTCGGCAAGCGCGCCCTGAGCGCCGGGGCGGAGCACCTCTACGATCTTTCCCGGAAAATCGCCGGGGACGAGCAGCGTCACGCCCGGGCCTACATGTACTTTATCTCGAAGATCATGGAAGTGGACCCCAACGAAGCCGTGTTGGCCATCCATGACATGATGAAGAAGAAAATCACCATGCCCGCGATGTACATGCGTGAGAGCGGCTCGAAGATTGGAGACGCATTCAAGAAGTTTGAGGTGCTGGCGACCCGGCACAATATCTATACGCCCCATGACTACATTAGCATCATGTCCGGCCTGATCAAAAGGTGGGGGATTGAACACCTCACAGGATTGAACCCGGCTGCCGAAAAAGCCCAGGAATACCTCTGTACCCTGCCAGAACGCTACAGAAAGATTCTCAACCGTTTTGCCGCACGGGATCAGAAGGCGATAGACGAATCCGGCCCCATTGAATTCAGTTGGGTTCTTCCGCAACAGGAAAAACTGGGGACCGGTTAACCACAATTGGTTTGAATGGTATTGACGCGAAGGAGCTGGCCCGGGCAAAGTCCTTGGCCGGCTTTTTTTTGTTGGTGCAAGGTGTGCGCTGCTTGGAGCCGGATAAGATCGAGGTGAGTTTTGGTAGCGTGGCGCTACTAGGCATATTTCTGTGTATATGGTAAAATGCAAGCACGGTCAATTTTTAAGACGCTCTATCGCAACGGAAGAGGGAAAGGATCATGAAGAAAAAATCGGGCTGGGCTTGGTGGCGGCAGCGCATCTTGTATGGGATCCTGGTTTTTGTAATCGTCTGTGGGACCGCACATAGCTTGCGGGTGCGCCATTATGAGGTGCTGCTGACGGACCTCGGCAAGGATTTGGTGCATCAGACCAATGAAGCAGACCCCCGCCCGGTTCCGGAGGAAGGGCCTCAAGCCGATGTAGAAATTGAAGTCCATGTTGCGATGGAATACCTGGTATTCGGGGAGTTGAGCGGCAAGATACGCCTGCTGGTTACGCCGCATGAGCATGCCCCGATTGATGAGTCCTTTGTTATTGCCTATATCTGCGTATTCCAGAATGGCGCCTGGAAGGATGTGGAAAGCTATCACGAACACTGAGCAAGTACACGACGACGTCAGGGGGACTTGTCTGCGCTGTGTGAATCAGGTCACAACCACGCTGCCTTCCGGGGCGTAGCAATGCAGTTGGACATTGGGATTCCCCGCGCAGGCAAAGCGCAGTACAATCCGGTTTTTACCGGGCTTCAGGATCGGGTTCAGCGTCGCTTCCCAGCCGGGTTCCTCGCGCTCCAGGATGCGCCGTCCTTCATGGAAAGCCCGGATAGGCCGGAAGGGGACGTAGCGCAGTATTGTATAGGGGTCCTGATCTGCCTGTAGCGTGATGTCACAGACCAGAAAGCAGTAGTTTCCGGGTTCATCGCCGAAGGCTGCCTGAATGCCAAAATTGTGGATGGCCGTTGCTTCGAGGGGTTCCCAGGCATAGTGTTTTCCCGCTACATAGAACGGAATTTCCAGATCATCCGGCATGAAATACAGCGCCCGCTCCACCCCGGGTAATTCCGCCTCCGGCACCGGACCCAGGGCCCAGACACGCTCGAAGTAATGGGGGATATATTGCGCCCAACCATTTTCTTCACAGATTCGCGCAAGCCGGACTTTCATGTCCGCGAGGGCATCGGCATAATCCGCTGCATGGGCCACATTGCGCATTTCCCGAGGGTCTTCCACCAGGTCATACAGTTCTATGAAATCCTGTCGGGGATAGGTGATCAGCTTGTAGCGTTCCGTCCGCACTGCAAGTTGTGAGACCACATTGCGGTCATGTTCCGTGGGATGGTCGAAGAGGATCTCTTCCCGCCAGGTTTCGGTTTCGCCTTCCAGCAAGGGGCGCCAGCTTAGCCCAGTCGAATCTTCCGGAATCGCCACGCCGCAGTAATCCATTACTGTCGGTGCGATGTCGATGGTCATGGCGAGCTTCTCAACCTTCAGCCCAGGCGAGACTTGCGCCGGGTAGCGCAGGAGCATCGGTACGCGCCAGGTTTCTTCATAGGCATAGTGCTTTTCGCAGAGCTGGTGCTCGCCCAGGTTATAGCCCTGATCACTGGTGTAAATCAGCACCGTATTTTCCGAAACTCCTGCTGCTTCCAACGCATCCATCACCCGCCCGACCGCATCATCAATCGCCATGGTAGAGCGGTAGTACGACTTGATGTAGCGGTCCCAATCATTGTCAAAGCCCGGCAGACCGCCCCCGAAGGTATTGATGTTGATCATGCTGTCGCGGATCGCAGGGTTCCGTCCGGATATGTCGTAGTCCTCATCAAAGGAGTCCGGTTT
>SKJD01000453.1 GCA_007116095.1 Candidatus Hydrogenedentota bacterium | reverse complement strand
TGTCGTCGAGGAAGGCCCCGAATTGGTGCGGGAAGTGCTCGATGATGACATTCAGCGCCGGCCTGTCGCTCTGGTTTTCGATGATCAGCACCCCCGCTGCGCCTTCCCGCTCCAGGGACACGCCCAAGGTGGCGCGGGGCATCGTCAGCAGGCGGGCCTCCGGCAGGTTCATGTAGGCTTCCATCGCCTCGTGGGCGCGGTCTTCCGGGAAGCCCCAGGCCCCCAGCGCCTCCAGTTCTTTGACCTCGTCCGTCTTCGCCCGGAAATTGTACCAGTTCCACTGATCGGAGATCAGGTTGCCGTCGGCGTCACGCATGGCCACGGCCAGCAGGAAAGGCTTTGCCTGCGCTTCGGGGATCTCTACCGCAATCTCGCCAAGGTTGTAGCGCGAGGCGAAAGGGACCTCCGCCACGGCGTAGTCCTCCGTCCAGACAACCGACCAGTCGCTCCCGTAGAGCGTGGCGGTCACCGTGACGTCCTCAAGCGGCATATTGCTGTCGTTGTTGACGTGCAGCGTCGCCTCGAACGGCTCCTCTGCCGTCCAATCGTATTTCTCGTAAAAGGCATAGGCTGCCTGGGGCGCCATGGCGTGCTTAATGCGGTAGTAAGAGAGCTTCGGGTGGCCATGGAAACCAACCACGCCCCAAGACTGCCCCGGGAAGAGCTCGGTCATCTTGTAGAACCAGAGGCCGCCCTTGTTGAAGTAGCTGCCCTGCCGTTGGAAATTGATTGCAAAGTGCACCTCGTCGCCCTGCGCTACTTGGCCGTACTCGATGTACTTGCGCCAGCTATCCACCGGGCCATAGTCGGCGTAGCGCAGCACCTTGACGATGTCGCGGTAGCTAAACTGGTTCAGGTGCATCAGCCAGCCGCCATCTTCCTCCGCGGGCGGCCATTGCGCCAGCTTTTCTTCCGGCATGCTTTTAAGAATCTCGTCGTAGTTCGACATGGTCGGCATGCCGAATTCGCCGTAGAAGACCGCCGGTGAATTGATGAAGCCGCTGTCAATCGGCTGGCCCTGATGAAAAACGTCCCAATTGTGCGCGCTGCCGCCCCAGGGACTCGTTCGATGGAAGGGCCGGGTCGGGTCGTACTGCCGACAGCGCCGCCCCACCAGAAAAAGCCCCTCATCATTGCCGTCGATGTGCCAGTTTTCATTCCCGCCGCCCCACATGATCAGCGAGGGATGATTGCGCAGGCGCTTGACCACCCGCGAGACCTGATCATCCAGCGTGGCCGGGTTGGTGTGCGGGAAATCCGGGGGACCCCAGCAATAGGAAAACTCCTGGTAAATGAGCAGCCCCTTTTCGTCGCATTTCTCATAGAAGGCGTCCGTCTCCACAATGCCACCGCCCCAACTTCGGAACATCATGACGCCGCCGCGCCGCGCCAGCTCCAGGATATGCTCGTACTTGTCGGGGTCGAGCTGTAGCATCGGATCCGTCCAGCACCAATTCGCCCCCTTGATGAAGATCGGCGTACCGTTGATCACAAACTGCCAGCGGTAATCCGTCTCGGGTTGCGTGCCGCGCAAGGGCAGCTTCTCAATGCTGCGGATACCGAAATTTACTTTTCCACCGTCCACCGGGGCGAACCAATCCGGCGTGTGCACCGCCAGGGTCAGGGTGTACCGATCCGGATCACCGTAATGCATCGGCCACCACAGCTTCGGCTGATCTATCTCAAGTTGCGTCTCAAAGCGGTGCTGACCATAAGGCACGGTCACATTGTTTTCAAAGTAAATGGACTCGGCGTCGAAAGTTTTGCCTTCAATGCGGCCGCGAAGGTTCACCTCCATCGGCTCCGGATTTTGGTTGTGCAGGTAATACTCCACCCCAATGGTCGCCCGGCTGTGGTCTTCGGCCAGGTCCAGGGTTTTGACGAAAGGCGCTTCGAGTTCCACTTCGGGAATGAGCCGCAACTCGACATCCCGCCAGATACCCATGGAGATCATCCGCCCATAGTGCCAGCCCCAGCCCGGGCTTCCCTTCATGATGCCGTACCAACTGTCCCGGGCGGCGTCGATGCGCACCACCAACACATTCGGTCGGTCGAAGTGCAGCATAGCGCCCACCTCATGCTCCGGCCCACCGAACATGCCCTCATGATGTCCCAGCGACATACCGTTGAGATAGACCGAGCCCTCGTAATCGATACCGTCAAAGTACAGGCGGGTCGGTTTGTCTTGCCAATCCTCGGGAACCCAAAATGTCCGGGCGAACCACCAGTCCTGCCGCTCGACCGGCGTCTTACGGAAGTGCCAGGCGAAATCTTCGGGCCAGCCTTCCTCGTGCAGCAGCCGGTAGGTGTTGTCGTCCCAGAAAGGATTCTCCATTTCGCCCAGTTCCAGCAAGGCGTTCTGCACCGTGGTGGGTACGGTGACGTCGTACCAGTCCGAACGATCGTGATCCGGCTTGTACCAGCCCTCCAGCACGCCCTGACTCTCCCGGACATTCGGGAATTGCTCCAGGCGTTTGTTGATCGCTTCACTGGTTTCACTGCCCCGCATCTTCCAGGCGCCGTTCAGGGATATCAGCGACGCTACCACACGCCGTTCGTGAAAGTATTTGTTGAGCGGTTCGGCGTCCACCGGGCGCAACGGCAATTGACTCTCCATCTCCACCGCGCGGTCACCGTGCAGGCTGGAACGCGCAAACTGCTCGTCCTGCACCTCGTCCAGAAAACGATCGCCCGGCGGCATGGCCAGGCTGTCCAGCACTTCCGCGCGCAAATCTTCGGGTCGTAGTTCCTGCGACATGGCGTTTTCAACGTGTCCTTCCCGGGTATTTTCCTCGTCAAAGTGAAACAGGGCAATGCTGTGCGCATCCGGCACAGTGGGGCCATCCGGCACATATCCTTCCAGCGGATCGTCGCCCCGCGTAATGTGCAGTTCCTCGACCGCGCCGTTACAGGAGAGCACCTCGTTCTCAATACGTCCCATCAGGAGCGGGGCGTCGTCAAAGCGTAACGGCTCTCCGAAATCCTCATGCAGCACCTGCTCGCCATCGAGATAGAGCGCGAAACCCTGATCCTGAAGGCGAATCGCGATGTAGTACCAGCGATCCGG
>SKJD01000275.1 GCA_007116095.1 Candidatus Hydrogenedentota bacterium | reverse complement strand
GATGAGAGCGGCAAGATTCAGGTCTTTTTCAATATCAAGGCGCTGGGTGAGCAAGTCTATGAGACGCTCAAGGACTTGGATATCGGCGATTTTATCGGCGTTGTGGGCGAAGTTAAGCGGACGCGCAAAGGGGAAATCACCATCTTCGCCGATTCGTACAGTCTGCTGACGAAATCGCTGCGGGCCCTACCGGAGAAGCACCATGGTCTGAAAGATGTCGAGACGCGCTACCGTCAGCGCTACCTGGACATGGTGGCGAATCCGGAAGTATTGAATACCTTTAAGCGACGCATCCAGGTGACGAGCCTCATGCGGGATTGGCTACAAGCTCGCGGCTACCTGGAAGTCGAGACGCCGATGTTGCATCCCATCCCCGGGGGCGCGACGGCGCGGCCTTTCATCACGCATCACAATACCTACGACCGCGACCTCTACCTGCGGGTAGCGCCGGAGCTCTATCTGAAGCGCCTGATTGTCGGCGGTTTTGACAAGGTCTTCGAAATCAACCGTTGCTTTCGGAACGAAGGCGTGGACACGCGGCACAACCCCGAGTTCACCACCATGGAGCTTTACGAGGCGTATCAGGATTATCTGGGGCTCATGGACGAGACCGAGGAGATGCTGCATCACATCATCACCCAGGTGGTCGGCGCGGAGCAGTTCACGTACCAGGGCATGGAGATCAATGTGGCGCGTCCATGGCGGCGGCTGAAATTGCACGACGCCATCCGAGAATACGCCGGGATCGATCTGGAGCGCAGCCGGGACCGTGATGACGCCGCAGCGCTGGCCAAGAGTATCGGCATGGAAGTTGATGCCGCCATGGACTACGGCAAGATCGTGGACGAGGTCATGTCCGCGAAGGTGCAGCCGCACCTGGTGCAGCCGACCTTCCTCTACGACTACCCGATCGAGCTGTCGCCGCTGGCAAAGAAGCACCGCGACAATCCGGCCCTGACCGAGCGCTTCCAGCCGGTGATCGCCAAGCTTGAGGTGGGCAACGCCTTCTCCGAGCTGAACGATCCCATCGACCAGCGCGAGCGTTTCCAGCGACAGGTTTCTCTGCGCGACGCGGGAGATGAAGAAGCCCAGTTCCTGGACGAAGACTTCATCACGTCGCTGGAAGTCGGCATGCCCCCGACCGCGGGCCTCGGCATTGGCATGGACCGCCTGGCGATGATTGTCTCCGACGCCGCCTCCATCCGCGAAGTGATCTTCTTCCCGCAACTGCGTACCGTGCAGCCTGAGGAGTGAGTGTTAAATCGTACTTTATGGAGTAGTATAGTTTGCTACTCCATATTTTTCGCAGCATCCGAAAGTACCCATGATCGATTTCCGCACAGAAGAGGGTCGCGCCGAGGCTGACACGCAGGCTCCGCAGGTGAAGGCGGCGTGGCGGGTCTACAGCCGTTTGGTGGGCTATGCCCTGCCGTACAAGGGCCGGCTGGCGCTGTCGATGCTCTTCGCGCTGGTGATTGCCGCCTCTTTCGCGACGTTGCTGGTGGGCGTGGGTACGGTCATCAACCTGACCTTCTATGAACCGCCTACCGCACCCGAGCTGGCGGAGAACCCCGAGGCGCACCGTCCGGATCCGGCGGAGCAGATTGCCCAGGAAATCCGGGGCTACAGTACGCGTCTGGAGTCGATGATTGGCTGGGCGCCGCAGTTGCTCGATGTCGCTTTTCTGGAGCTGGTGGAATCCATGCGTGCGGACCGGATGCGGGCGTTAAAGATTGCCTGTGTCCTGCTGATCCTGCTGACCCTGCTCATCGGCGTGGCCCGTTTTTTCCAGGAGTACTTCGCGGGGGCTATAGGCTCGTACATCACCACCGACCTCGCCACGGCGATGTACCAGAATCTCATGCGACAGTCCGTCGGCTTTTTCGAAGCACGGCGTTCCGGCGAAATCATGGACCGGTTCAACAATGACATTTTCATGGTCAACAACGGCCTGGCAGGCGTATTTATCAAGCTCATGCGCGAGCCTATCAAGGCGTTGACCTTCCTCATCATTGCCCTACGCATCGATGCCTGGCTCACATTGGTGGGGCTCTGTGTGCTGCCGCCGATGCTCTGGGTCCTGTTGCGTATCGGGAAGAAGATGCGCAAGAGTGTGCGGCGTTCCCTGCAAAAGGTGGCCTCGATGGCTTCGGTTGTCGGTGAAACCGTGCGCGGCATCAGCATCATCAAGAGCTACAGCATGGAAGAATACGAGATCGGCCGGATCCGCAGCGAGGTGCGGAAGCTGCGTCGCTTCCTGCTGAAGATGGTGCGCCTCAACGCACTCACCGGCCCGCTCACCGAACTGATCCTCGTGGTCGGTCTGGTGGCTTTTGTGTTGTTGAGTGGACAGCGTGTGGTCAGCGGCGAATTGCAGCCCGGCGACCTGGTCTCGCTCTACCTGGCCCTGGCCATGATGCTCGATCCGGTCCGCAAACTCTCCTCGGTCAACAACCTGATTCAAACCAGTGTCGCCAGCGCCGAGCGTGTCTTTGAATTCATCGATCGTCCCTCTGAAATCACCGAAGCCCCGGACGCCGTAGAGGTTCCGGTGATGCGGGAAGCCCTGGCTTTTGAGGACGTCGACTTTGCCTACGACCCGGAATCCCCTGTCCTGCGAGGCATCAACCTGCGCGTGAAGAACGGGGAGCTGGTCGCCCTGGTCGGTTTCAGTGGCGCGGGCAAGAGTACGCTTATCAAGCTCATTCCCCGCTTCTACGACGTCACCGGCGGTCGGATCACCCTGGATGGGGTGGATATCCGCCAAGCCACCTTCCGTAGTCTGCGCGACCAGATTGGGCTGGTTACCCAGGACACCTTGCTGTTTAGCGAAAGCATCCGAGAGAACATTGCCTTCGGGATGTCGCGTTATACCGACGAACAGGTCTATGCCGCGGCAAAGGCGGCCAATGCCGACGAATTCATCCGGCAATTACCGGCGGGCTATGACACCCTGCTGGGCGAGTCCGGCGTGAATTTATCGGGCGGACAGCGGCAAAGGCTTGCGATTGCGAGGGCCTTCCTGAAGGACCCGGCGATTCTGATTCTGGACGAGGCAACGTCGAGTTTGGATTCG
>SKJD01000488.1 GCA_007116095.1 Candidatus Hydrogenedentota bacterium | reverse complement strand
TGTCCTTGTCGGCGTCGCTGCCCACCGGCTTGCCCAGAGCTTCGGCGTCGCCTTCCACGTTCAATACATCATCGGCAATCTGAAAGGCCAACCCAATCTTCTGGCCGTACTCGGTCAACGCCGCCAGCGCCGCATTGTCCGCCGCGCCCAGGAGCGCCCCGCAACGCACGGAACCCTGAATCAAGGCGCCGGTTTTCATGGCGTGAATTTGTTGCAGGCGTTTCAGGTCCAGGGACTGGCCTTCGCTCGCCAAGTCCAGGTGCTGTCCGCCGACCATGCCATAGGCGCCCGCGGCCCGGGCCAATTCGCCCACCACCCGTGGCTCACGGCACGTGGAGGCGGCTTCAAAGGCCAGCGTCAGCAGGGCGTCGCCCGCCAGCAGGGCCGTAGCTTCTCCATAGACCTTGTGACAGGTCGGCTTGCCGCGGCGCATGTCGTCGTTGTCCATACAGGGCAGGTCATCGTGGATCAGGGAATAGGTATGGATCATCTCCACGGCGCAGGCCGCCGGCAGGGCCTGTTGATCATCGCCTGTGAGCAGTTCCGCCGCACCCAGCACCAGCGCCGGCCGCAGTCGCTTCCCCCCGGCAAAGAGGCTGTAGGCCATGGCCTCCTTCAGACGCGCCGGGATGTCCCGTCGCCCGACCAGAAAACGTTCCAGCGCGGCGACGGTTTTCTCAGACTTTTCTTGGAGAAACTGTTGTATGGGCATCAGAAGAGCATAGTCCCGTCGTCTTCTTCGTCGCCGTCCTCTTCATCATCCTCGCCGCCGATTAGTGACCCGGTGATGCTCTCTGGAACCTCGCTGTTCTCATCAAAGGGCTGGGCCTCCAGCTGGCCATCTTGGTTCTGCGTCAGCATTTCAATCTTCTTTTCCGCCTCGGTCAAGGCTTTTTCACAGCGCCGGTACAGTTGAATGCCCTGCTCAAACTGCTTGAGCGAGTCGTCCAGGGGCAGACCGCCCTCTTCCAGCGCATGTACGATTTTTTCCAGGGACTCCAGGTCGTGTTCAAAGGTCGGTTGGGATTTCGGGCGTGCCATGGGGCGCATCCTTCGTTTCAGGTTGTATCTCGGTTATAGTGGCCATCGCCCGGCCACGGCTGAATTGTAGTTCTACGTCCTCCTGCGCATGCAGGGTTGTCGCATCGCGCACCAGTGTGCGCTCCGGCAGCTTCCAGGTTAGCGAATAGCCCCGCCCCAGAATCGCCAGGGGACTCAGGGCTTGCAGTTGGGCCGCCAGAGGGCGCAGCTCGCGTCGCTTCAGTTCGGGCAAGGTCACGCCACAGCGAAGCAGAGCATTGTGCAACGTGACGGCGCGCTCCCGCGACTGGGCCACCTGGTTCGTCGGGGAGAGCAGGCCCAGCGCGCGCGCGGCCTGTTTCAAGCGCTGTCGCCTGGCCGTCAGTTGCTCCTGCATCAGTCGCCTGAGTTGCATGCCCAGCTCATCGCAGGTCTGCCGGGGTTGCCGTAATATCTCTTCCGGGCGCCGGAAGAAAAAGCGGTTCTCCACCCCCTTCAGGCGCTGACGGTAAATCGTATGCCGCTGTTGCAGGGCGCGTTCCAGGCGCTGTTTGTACAAACGCACCTGCTCTTGCAAAGCTTCCTGCTCCCGCACCACCAGCTCGGCTGCCGCCGAAGGGGTCGGGGCGCGCAGGTCGGCGGCGAAATCGCTCAATGCAAAGTCTATCTCGTGGCCCACCGCTGAGATGATCGGGGTCTTGGCGGCATGGACCGCCCGTACGACAATTTCCTCGTTGAACGACCACAGGTCCTCCAGCGACCCGCCGCCCCGGCCAATGATCATCACGTCCACACCCCAGCGGTCCAGGGTCCGGATGCCGCGTACAATCTCGCGGGGCGCCTCGGTCCCCTGCACCCGGCAGGGATAGAGCAGCACCTGCACGTTGGCGAAGCGCCGCTGGATTACGTGTAGGATGTCGCGTATCGCCGCGCCGGTGGGCGAGGTCACGATCCCGATCTTGCGTGGCAGCATGGGCAGGGGCTTTTTGTGCACGGGATCGAAGAGTCCCTCGGCCTCCAGCTTTTTCTTCAACTGCTCGAATGCAAGCTGCAAGGCGCCCATGCCCCGGGGCTGGATTTCGTCCAGAATGATCTGGTAGTTGCCCCGGCGCTCATAGACCGTCACCCGGCCATGGGCGATGACCTCCATACCGCTCTCGATTTTGCAGCGTACCTTTGACAGCGATCCGCGGAACATCACCGCGCTGATCTGGCTGTTCTGATCCTTCAGCGTAAAATAAGCGTGTCCCGAGGCGGCCACGGTCCAGTTCGAAATCTCGCCCTGGACCCAGACATTGCCCACGGATTGCTCCAGCAGCGTTTTAATCTGCCGGGTGAGTTGCGATATGTCTAGAATTTCTTTGTCCGTGTTCAACATGCGCAAGATTCTACAGGATTTCGAGGTGTTTTTGAAATAACAGCACAGTACTAAAATAGGTCAGAATAGTCTGCGCCAAGGGAATTGCGGGAAACCCCTTGGGCTGATTATATCCGCAGATGACGCAGATGAGCGCAGATGTTTCGTGACAGACTCAGAAGTAATTTTTACCACGGATAACACGGGCGCAGAGCCCCATCCGTCATTCCTGCGCAGGAATGTCTAAGGTAGTGGCGGCGGTTTGAGTCGGAACTGTTGGCAAGCTGGGCGATAACCTGATTTTTCTTCGTGCCTTCGCATGAAGGGCGAACTAAAGTTCGCTATTCAACATAACAAATCGACTTAAGCGGTAATCTCAGAACTACACCAAAAAAAATCTGCGTCCATTTGCGTCATCTGCGGATAAATAAACGCCCATTTCGTGTCTATACGTGCCTTTCGTGGTTCGGGAAAGAGCGCCCTTGGGAAGGTGCCTCTATGTTATATCCCCTAGTAGGATAATATATTAAAGCTATAGGTCTATTGTATACGCATAGACTGCGATTTCCCCGTTGTTAGGCAGGACTGCGTGTTGCCATGACAAAGAGGTTTATTCGCAGAAGAAATTGCCTTGTGACAGGATGTAGCATACCGCATTTTTACGCCTGAGGTTTGACATTGAAACCTACGCTCGGATACCT
>SKJD01000296.1 GCA_007116095.1 Candidatus Hydrogenedentota bacterium | reverse complement strand
CTTTTCTGTTGAATGCCGCGGGGCTTCGAGGCCGGTCTGGCGGTCGTCTGCGCCTGCGTACGTCGGGGCCGCAAGTGCTCCAGATGGTCCAGGCCAATTTCCTTGAGAAAACGCGACAACACTCGGTCCTGGGTATAGCCATAGAGGGTGCGCGCTTCCGCCGCGGTAAGGGTCAGGCGCTTGCGGGCTCGGGTCATCGCCACGTAACAGAGGCGCCGCTCTTCCTCAATCTCCGCATCCGGCCGAAACTCGAAGGTCAGCGGCATCAACCCTTCTTCCAGGCCCACCAGATATACATACTCAAACTCCAGGCCCTTGGCGCTGTGGCAGGTCATCAGGCTCACCGCCGGCTTTTCCGGATTATACTCGTCGGAGTCACTGAGCAAGGCCATGGATTGCAGGAAATCCTGTAACGGTGTACCCTCTTTGTGATCATGTTCATGGCAGGAGCCCACAAATTCTTCGAGGATTTCCAGGCGCTTCTTCGCTTCTTTTTCTTCGTCCCGCTGAATATATTCGCGGTATTGGATGCGTTTGATCAGCGATCCCACCACCTCACCGACGGAGTCGGTTTTGGCCTCCAGGGTCAGATCGTCAACAAGTCGGACAAATTCCGTGGCCGCAGTCCGCGCCCGGGCCGCAATGGTGTCGTCCGTCTCGATCTCCCGCAAGACATCGAAGAGCGGCATTTCCCGGGCCGCCGCGTATTCCTGAATTCGCGCCATGGAGGTACCGCCAATCCCCCGGGCCGGGACGTTCAGCACCCGCCGCAGCGCTTCGTCATCCTTCGGGTTCACCATCAGGCGGAGGTAGGCGACGATGTCCTTGATTTCCCGGCGCTGATAGAACTTAATCCCACCCAGCACGACATAATGCACGCCCTTGCGCAACAGGGCTTCTTCCAGCTTGCGGGACTGCGCATTGGTGCGGTAGAGCACCGCCGTCTCCTGCGGCGGCAATTTCTGTTTAACGATATCCTCCGCGACGAAGTAGGCTTCCGCCTCATCGTCCTCGGCCAGATAGAAACGGATGGGATCCCCTTTGTCGGCTGCCGTCCAGAGGGTCTTGCCCAGGCGGTTCTGGTTGTTCTTCACTACCGCATTGGCCGCTTCGAGAATGCGCTTGCTGCTGCGGTAATTCTGTTCGAGGCGGTAGGCGAGTGCGTTGGGAAAGTCCCGGGCGAAGTCAAGAATATTGTTGATGTCCGCCCCCCGCCAGGAGTAAATACTCTGGTCCTCGTCACCCACCGCAAAGATATTGCCGTGCTTGGCGCCCAGCAGGTGCGCGATGCGGTACTGCGCGTGGTTGGTGTCCTGATATTCGTCTATCAGCACATGGCGGTAACGGTCCTGGTACCGGGCGCAGACCTCGGGATAATCCTCGAACAAGGTCACCAGCAACACCAGCAGGTCATCGAAGTCGACCAGCGACTCCCGTTTCAAGGTCTCGTGGTAGCGGCCCCACAAATACGCGAAGCTGGCCTCCTCCCCACGCTCATCATCCGCCGGGCTGTGTACTTCCTGCTTGAGCTTGCTGATAAAGGCCAGCGCATCCTTCGGCGAAACCTTGACAAATTTGCCGGGCATTTCCTTGACCAGCCGTTTCATCAGGCTGAGCTGATCGTTGGCGTCGATGATGGTGAAGTCCCGGTCTCGGTCCAGGTGCTGCATTTCCCGGCGCAGGACAGTCAGCCCGAAAGCGTGAAAGGTGCCCAGCCAGGACGGCACGCGGGGCATGTTCAGACGCTGGGCGAAACGGTCGGCCATTTCCTTGGCGGCCCGGTTGGTGAAGGTCAGGGCCAGCAGATTGCGCGGGTCCACCCCCTGCTCTTCCACGAGCCAGGCCAGCCTTTCGATGATGACCCGTGTTTTCCCGCTACCCGCGCCAGCAAGGACCAGGGCCGGGCCTTCGGGGTGGGTCACCGCGGCTTTTTGCGCTTCATTCAACTGGATTTCCATTATCAAATACAATCCCGATTTACGGTTCGGTTGTGAACCTGGGTTTGGAATAATGCGACTGGTGTTGGGCGACGCCGGGATGAATACCCGGAGTTGGGACTTTCCAACAAAAAGCGCCGGAAGGAATGCTCCTTGGGGCATTTGAGACTACTTGCGTCAGGGCATGAACATTTCCGGCAAAATTTGGGACAAGACCTGACAGATATTATACAATATAAAGTAGGCCTATGTTTAGGCTTGGGACGCCAAGCAATGTAACAAGCGAAATAGAATCCAGGCGGCCCACTCTCCCCGGTGTTCCGCAGACCCATTCTCCATCTTGTAATGCTAACCATCTGCCGCATGCGACGCAACCGCCGGCGCAAACCGGGACTTTCTGGCCTTCCAACAAAACCATACAGGACAAATCATAATGAGCATACGAGAAGCGGTACAAGCCGCGATGAAGGACGCCATGAAGAACAAGGACCAGACCCGTCTGGATTGCCTGCGCATGGCCAAGGGCGCCTTGTTGGTGAAAGAGAAGGAAAGCACCCATCCCGAGGGTCTGAGTGACGAAGAGGCCATCCAGACCTTGCGCGGCGAAGTGAAAAAGCGCCGGCAAAGCATCGCGATGTACCAGGAGCACGGCAAAGAAGACGTGGTGGAACAACTCGAGGTCGAAATCGAGACCCTGGCGTCTTTCCTCCCGCAGCAGCTCGACGAAGCCGCCCTGGAAGCCAAGGTCAGAGCCTATCTGGAAGCTCACCCGGAGATCAACCACCCCGGCAAGCTCACGGGCGCATTGAAGAAAGAGCTGGGTGAAAGCGTAGATGGAAAGATGTTGAACGAGGTCTGCAAACGCGTCCTGGAAGCGTAGCAAAACGCCTTTCCCGACAGCATCAAAGCCTTTGAAGGCCTTCGGGAGCCTGTGCTATGCTTGCCCATCCACAAACACAACCCCGCTTTCGCACATATGGATAATCACGATGAAGCATTCCGAGCACCCGGAAATATCGATAGTCACGCCGGTATTCAATGAAGCGCCCAACCTGAGCACCTTGTATCTGGAAATCACCGAGGCCATGGAGGCCGCTGGCCGCAGCTATGAGGTGATCGCCGTGGACGACGGCAGCAGCGATG
>SKJD01000415.1 GCA_007116095.1 Candidatus Hydrogenedentota bacterium | reverse complement strand
TCAATATCGGAATAACTTGCTCTACATACGGCAGTGATTCCAGCACCGTGAGGCGGTATTTTTCCCGTTCATCCCCGACAGCAGCGACCACCGTGCGCTCTACCCCTTCAATCACATGCGCGCGGTAACCCATCTCTTCTATTTTATTTACAACGTTATCGACATCCTGTCGATCCCGTGAAGCCATTACGATGATCATGTACAGATTCCTGTTATACCTGAAAAAAAAGAAAAGGTCAGCGCGATACGAACAGCAAAGTATAGCGATTTTCACCCCGATAAAGCAAAGCCACCGCTGGATTCATCGGCTTTTTCACATCGATCAACCTTCGGATTGGACATGGCAGAATGTGCAAAATGCAGCATTCCTATGCGCTGAATATGGCATAGATGTCCCGTCCAGTGCGCCAAAGAACCGGACATGAACGCTCGCATTAAACCACGTCCCTAAGGCAGAAGCCCCAGGCAGGAGCAGAGCCCGCGAAGAAGCTGATGAAATTGTTACTTAATCGTTTTCGTTGAGTTCAGTAACGGCATTCACATCTACATATTCCGCGGTATGCCGGTAAATCATCTCCATTACAAGGGCATAGTCATTATCAGAGCGCCAGAAAGGAATGTTGCCCAGTTTTTTGGGCAGGGCAGCATGCAAGGTCGAAGGAAAGGGCAAAGCCTCTTCAGGCAATTTTTCGCTCTGGCTCCAGAAGGTCTCAAAATCCGACGGTAATGGGCTGGGCGCCACAGCAACCAGCGCGTCTTCCTCGAAGTCGTCGGGCTGATTTTTCCGCAACTTGCCCAGGAAGGTTTCCCGGTCCATGCCCCGTAATTGAAACAACAAGAAGGGATCCGCGTCGAAGGCCTCGGCCATGAGATAAAATACCGCTGCGATGTGTTTACAGGGATTGGACCAATCTGGACAGGAACAATCGGTTATCAGGTCCAGTTCCTCTTCGGGAAAGAGAGAGAGGTCTAGCTCAGCGAAAACATCTTCAATATCCTGCGGCATCTCGTTGGCCAGCAATTGCACGGCATAGATCGGCTCATCCAGTATCCGTTCAATGACCTGGTTCCAATTTTTCTGGGTAAACGGTTTAAGCTTGATGCTAATCCTGTAGGCGCCGGAACGCGTACCCTGCACTTTGGCCGTGACTTTGCCTTTATCAATTTCCAGCGCAGCCACCTGCCCCTTGCGGGCATAGGATTTGCCGCGATTCAGCCGGGCCCCGATCCGAAAACTTTCCAGGGTTTGAATCCAGCGTTGGCTCCACCACTTCTGCGCAAAATCGCCCCGTTTGCTGTGGGCCTTGATGCCGCCCTTGACTTCCTTCGGGCTTTGCCGGGCCCAGTTGTACAGGTCGTTATCGTCATACCAATATCTACGCGCCATAGGGCTTACTCTCCCATCGCTTCTTTGTCTAGTTTAATCAAATCCATCAACTGCTCATTGGACAGCTCGGTCAACCAGGCTTCACCTGTGCCCACGACCTGCGCGGCGATTCCCGATTTCATCTCGATCATGGCATCAATCCGTTCCTCCAGGGTGCCGGATACCACAAATTTGTGTACCTGCACATTCTTTTGCTGTCCAATACGAAATACCCGGTCGGTAGCCTGGTTTTCCACCGCCGGATTCCACCACCGATCGTAGTGGATGACATGGTTGGCCTGGGTCAGTGTGAGCCCTGTGCCGCCGGCTTTGAGGGAGAGTACAAAGATGCGCGGCGCCTGGGGATCGTTTTGAAAACGATCAACCATCTTGTCCCGATTCTTTTTGGAAACACCACCATGCAAAAAGAATACTTCTTCACCGAACATATCCTGGAGATAGCGCTGCAACATCATACCCATCTCGGCAAACTGGGTAAAAATCAGGGTGCGCTCCTGCATTTCCCGGGTTTCCAGGAGTATATCCGTCAGGCGCTCCAGCTTCCCGGAACGTCCATCGAGTGTGGTGCCGTCACCGGCAAACTGGGCTGGATGGTTACATACCTGCTTGAGCTTCATCAACGAGGCCAGCACCATGCCTCTGCGCGTCATCCCGTCCTGGATGGCCAGGGTCTCACTCAAGTCGTCCACGACCGCTTTGTACAGTGAAGCCTGCTCTTTGGTCAGGGTGCAGTAGTCTTTCATCTCCACCTTGTCCGGCAAGTCCGAAATAATCTTCTTGTCGGTCTTCAATCGTCGCAGGACGAAAGGCTGGGTCAAATTACGCAGACGTTCGGCCGCTTCGGTGTCGCCATAAACCTGAATGGGACGTTGGTAAAGCCGCTGAAATTGCTGCTGAGAACCAAGCAAGCCCGGGTTCAGAAACTCCATGATCGACCACAGGTCCCCGACATGGTTTTCCACCGGCGTACCGGTCAGCGCCAAACGGTATTCACTGTTCAACGTGCGGGCCGCCTTGGCCTGCTTCGTCGAGGCGTTCTTAATGTTCTGGGCTTCGTCCAGAATAATGCCCGCCCAGTCGACTTTGGACAGAAAGCTGATATCCCGGTGCAACAGACCGTAGCTTGACACCACCACTGCCTGTTTCTTCGCCTGCTTGACGAATTGGGCTTTCTTCTTCCGATCTGTGCCATGGTGCACAAGCACCGGAAGATCCGGTGTAAAAAGTTCGGCTTCCTTGCGCCAGTTATTCACCACCGAAGTCGGGCATACCAACAACACGGGCCGCGATTCGCCCTCGGAGCGGTCCCGTTGAATCAGGGCGAGGGTCTGTACCGTTTTCCCCAGCCCCATGTCGTCCGCGAGGCAGGCACCAAAGCCATACTGCCGCAGAAAAGCCAGCCAGGAGTAGCCCCGCCGCTGGTAATGGCGCAACTTGCCCTTAAAGCCCTTGGGTTGACGCAATTGGGCGAATTTCCGTTCCCCACTAAGCTGCTCAAAGAACTTACCTAAAGCCCCATCCATCTCAACGGACTCGATGGGCATGCCATCCACTTCGGAACCGGCCCCTAGCGCCAATTGGATCAGCTCACGGCCGGTCATGCTGCGGTCTTGCTGTTTCTGGAGATACTTGATAGCCGCCTTGATTTGGTCCGGGTCGATCTGGGTCCACTGTCCGCGTAGTTTAATCAAAGGCGTCTTCAGAGCCGCCAGG
>SKJD01000143.1 GCA_007116095.1 Candidatus Hydrogenedentota bacterium | reverse complement strand
CCCATGCCGAGCGGTTCAAAAATATGTTCCCGGCAGAAAGCCCCCAGGTCCTGCTGGGCGGCGTACTCCACAGCCTGCCCCAGGAGGATGAAGCCCGGGTCCGAATAGCTGCGCTCGCGTCCGGGCGGGGTGCTGTCGTCGGTTTCGGCAATCCGCTGGAGATAGGCGTTGGGACCGGTAATGTCCTGGTACCAGGGATAATAGCCGGGAATGCCGCTGGTATGCGTGAGCAGATGTCGGAAGGTGATATGCCGGAAGCGTTCCATGGGTATGAAATCACTGACCGGTTGATCCAGATCCCACACCCCTGCATCCCGCAGCAACATCACCGCCGTGGTCGTGGCGATCACCTTGGTCAGCGAGGCAAGATCATAAGGTGTATCGGCCGTCGCCGGCTGCTCCGACGGAAGCAGACGCCGATTCCCATGGGCCCCAAGATACAATATCTCCTGCGCATCCCCCACACAGGCCGCCGCCCCTGGCGCCCCAGCTTCCCGCACCGCCCGTTCCAACAAAGCCGCTATCGCTGTTTCACCCGTTGCAATTGCCACGCTGCTATCCCTTTCTGTTGGGTGTCATCCCGTAACCAAGCCATCGAAAGGGACATAGTAGATGTCACGGGCCATTTGCTGCAACTTCGGGAGGACGGGGAAGTCATTCCCAGATCCATATACTGTTCGCAACACCATTCCGCTTTTGACATGGGCAGAAAACCAAAGATAAGATGCATCAACGACAGCAGCGACCTTGTATTGCAGGGGCGGACCACACAAGGAGGCAGGGTATGCATGAAAAGGATTTTTCGCGCCGAACTTTTTTGAAGGCGGGACTGGCGGGGGTAGCCCTGGCAAGCGGTCGGATTTCGGCGGCGGAAATGCCGAAGCAGCCCAACCTCCTGGTTATCATGCCGGACCAAATGCGTGGTGATTGCCTTTCGTGCTTGGGGCACCCGGCCCAGCGCACCCCGCATCTTGACGCCCTGGCCGAGGAGGGCGTGCTGTTTCGCCGCGCCTATGCGACCGTGCCTTCGTGTATCCCTGCGCGCTATGGATATCTGACGGCATTGCATCCCCAAAGCAGCGGCGTCGTCGGCTTCACCGCCACGGAAGTGACCCGGCCCACCATGCAGCAAGCCTTCCAAGACGAAGGCTATCTCACGGTGTTGGTGGGCCGCTCTATGCACCAGCAAAATCCGGACGAGGACTTGGGCTACGAACGGGTTATTCCGGGCTCGGTCTGGCCCGACGAGACCGACTATTCCGCGTTCCTCAAGGAGCAACTTCCGCCGGACACCC
Source organism: Candidatus Hydrogenedentota bacterium (assembly GCA_007116095.1). GTDB lineage: Bacteria > Hydrogenedentota > Hydrogenedentia > Hydrogenedentales > SCBR16-9 > SCBR16-9. The sequence continues at coordinate 1,823 of SKJD01000143.1, read as the reverse complement.
CGCTGGGCGAGCGGCTTCACCAAGACGGCATCCGTGCGATGGTTGCAGCCATGGGCGTGACGTACAACCATTGGCAGGGCGCGCCCTGGCCGCTGGACGATGACTGGCACCCCGTCCCCTGGATTGTCCGCAAATCACTGGATGTGGTCGAGGAATCCCCGGACGATCGCCCGCTGTTCTTGACCACCTCGTTTTATGCGCCGCATCCGCCGCTTTTCCTCAGTGCGAAATTCTTCGACGCCTACATGGCGATGGATTTACCGGAACCCGCCCGGGGCGACTGGGTGGACTGGGAAGCGCTCAGCCCACCACCAGGCGACCACGGGGGCAGCCGGGTCCAACTCGAAGGCGACACGCTTCGCCGTGCGCAAGCCGGGTACTTCGGGTTAATTGAACAAATCGACGACGCCATCGGCCCGCTCATCGCCGCCTTCAAAGCGCGTAGTGAACAGGCGGGACGACCCTGGGTAATCCTGTTTACGTCAGACCACGGCGAAATGCTGGGGGACCACGGCTACTTCCGCAAGTGCGAAGCGTACGAGGGATCAGCCAACGTACCGTTCATTGTCGCGGGGTCGGACGACTTGGGATTCCAGGCCGGCTTGCGCTCGCACCAGCCGGTGTGTCTGGAGGATATCTTGCCCACCTTTGCCGCCCAGGCCGGCATGGACGCGCACGAAGCACTGGAGGTCGATGGCGTCCCCCTCGGGCCGGTCCTGCGCGGCGAAGCGCAAACGGTGCGTCCGTGGCTGCACTTTGAACATCATCCCACCTACAGCGCAGCACAGGCCTTTCACGCCCTGACGGACGGGCGCCACAAATACATCTGGCGACCAAACGATGGCGCGGAACAACTGTTTGATTTGGATGCGGACCCACACGAAGAACATGATCTGGCGCAAAGCGCGGATCATGAAGCGCTTCTAGCGCAATGGCGCGCAGCGCTCATCGAACGGCTTGCACCCCGGCCGGAAGGCTTCTCCGACGGCAAACAGCTTATCGCCGGACGTCCTTACCGTGCGCATATGCCGGGGACGACGCCGTAGCGTCAACTTTTCAACAAGCCCTCCGCGAAACGCTCAGGGGGAGCTGGCGGCGATACCCAAAAATAAGGCATGGAGCAATCAGCCCGCGCCCTTGTCCGTATCCGCGTTGTCGACATCGGGCAGCAGGTCCTTCAGCCCGGCAAAGGCTTCGTACCCAATCGTGGGTTTGTTGCTGTTGCCTATGTGGCTGTTTTCTGAGAGGTCCCGCTCTTCGGCGAGCTGATGCTCGTTGTCATGACAATAAATGCAGAGCAGCTCCCAGTTGCTTCCGTCCGGCGGGTTGTTCATGTGGTTGTTGTCTTTGTGATGTACCGTCAGCTCCCGGAGCTGCGCCCCGGAAAACTCCCGCCCACAACGCCCGCAGACATGCGGGAAGAGCTTGAGCGCCTGCTCCCGGTAGGTCGTTTCCCGTTTACTGCGTTCCTGCAGAATTTGCGCCATTACTATGTCTTTTTTTGCCAGATCAGGCTTCTTCTTCCTCGGTGGCATCCGCTTTTCTACTCCAAATTGATTCCAGGTCAATGTATATTACACAAGCTACTATCGTCGTGGATTATATCTCAATCGCGCCTGGCACCAAAAGGAGGGGCCAGGCACACGACCGATACTCGCAAGCTATAGCTTATAATTCCTCTTCCTTTTCCTCCACGTCACCATCCGAAGGCAAGTCGACGCCCTTGATCCGGTGAATGGCTTCGCGAATGAGGTAGGTCAGGGTATAGGGGGTGTCTTCCGGGCCGACCTCTTTCGGGTGGGCATACCAGCCCTCGAAGACAT
>SKJD01000119.1 GCA_007116095.1 Candidatus Hydrogenedentota bacterium | reverse complement strand
TGTATCGCCAGCACCCAGGTCAGTAGCGTTAGCGGCAAGATGCCTTCCATATAGCGTGCGCCAAAAAACAGCCCGACCAGCCCGGGGGCCAACAGCGTCGCACCCACTCCCATCGGAAAGGCCACCAATGCCATCAGCTTCATAAAGCGCAACACTGCAAAGACCTGCGCTTCCGCCGATTCATTCACCTTGCGACTCAAAATTGGAAAGGTGATACTTTCATGGGTGTTCAAGAACGACGTCAGCATGTTGTAAAACCGCGTCCCCACCGCATATATCCCCGCAACCTGGGGAGAAACCAGCATGTACAACAGCGGCATGTCAATGTGGTTGTTCGTCGTACCCAAAAACCGCATCAACGCCATGCCCCGCTTGCCGCCCTGCTGAATGAGATACCGCGCCCCCGACCGGGAAAAGCGCCAGGAAAAAGGCGTACAGAAACGTCGCACGGCAACGAGACATATAATCCACTCCAGGGCATAAGCGCTCAGTAGTATACCTAACAATACGGTAATGCCATAGCCCAACGCCAATGCGGCAATGGAGATAACAATGGTGAGTGTATGCGTCACCATAGTTAGCCCGCTCAATAATTTAAATGCTTCGTGTGCCGTCAATACCCCAATTTGCAGGGAAACCAGAGAGCGTTCCAATGCGGCAATGGCTGCCATGAGGACCACGAGCTGCATCATGGTGGAATATCCCATCACGATGCTGACTAGCCAGGCCAACGGCAGAATGGCTAGAAAAGCCAGTGCCTGGATTGCCATGCCGGTGGACATAATTCGATGAATTCGTGAAGGAGCCTGGGCCACTTCCCGTGTGACGATGTCGGGAATACCCAGGTTGTTCAGTCCCAATAAAATGGGCAGCAAGGCCAGAAAGGCGCCGTACCAGCCGTTTTCCTCAACCGTAATGCTGCGCGACAGATAGGCGAAAAAAAAGACCGACATGAATTTTTTCATCATGTCCGCCAGAATCATCCAGCGTATGTGTCTTCCATGGCGGCCAATATCTGTCAAGTGGAAACTCTCCGGTGGCAGGTTGAGGGAGGCGAAGCGTTATTCTACCGATTTGGTTGTCTATACTTAAAATTACCTGCAAACAACACATGCCCCGATGCCGTGTGCGGGCAAGGGGGCATGTGGTTATATCTTGGTGATTTAGGCGTATTCTCAGTCCACGAAAATCATCTCTTCATCGATACGCACGACCTTCCCGATGGCTTCGAGGGCGTCGAGGTCCATGCGGCTGGTGTCGCCAACGATGGAGACGAGCATGGGGCGGTCTTTCAGGTTTTGCTGATGAAAGGCCAGCACTTGGTCCAGATCGCTTTGCAGGAATACCTCGTAGTAGGTTTCCCGGGGATCGGGCTCCTGGTTGCGGCGTTCCCAGGCCCGTACCGCGTTTATGATACCACGAAAACCGATTTTCTCGGTACGTAGCGATTCCAGGGCGGCCTCTCGGGCCAGCATAAAGCGCTCCGGTGATTCGGGTATGTTGTCGATTAGGTCGATGAAGGCGTCGGTGGCTTCGTGGGTCTTGTCGGTCTGGGTATGGATAATCCCGACCATCAGGTTTTGATCATCGGCCCGGTAACCCAGCAGGTATTGTGCGGCAGCCATATAGGCCAGGGCGCGTGCTTCGCGCAGTTCCTGGAAGACGATGCCCGACATCCCGCCGGCGAAGTAGTTGTTAAAGAGCCGCACCACCGGGATTTCCACCGCTTCAAATGTCACATCGCCAAATTCCAGGCGAATCCGGGCCTGGGCCCCTTCGCGATCAAAGAGGTAGATTTCCGTCTCTTCTGGTTCCCGGGCGGTGAGATAGCGGTACGCCGGGGGGGCCTTAATCGATGCCTCCACAGGATTGTGCTGCTCCATAATCGACTGAACCGTATCCAGGTCATGCGTGCCAGTGTAGCTGATGACATGCTCGAAGTCCAGCAGTCGGCGTATACGCTGCAAAAGCTCATCGATTGTCAGCGCCATTACGCCTTCCGAGGGTAACATTCGCAGGAAGTACGACTCCTCGCCAAAGCGATTGTAATTGACCAGCGCACTGGTGATGGTGTCCGGGTCTTTTTTGCTGTCTTCACGTTGGAGCAGAACAATCCGCTTCATTTGCTCCAGGACCTCGTCATCCTCAACAAGCGGCGCCTTGAGAAGTTCGAAGAGCAGGGCCACGGAAGTCTCAAAGTGCTCGTCGAGGCCGTTCAGCGTAATGTCGGTTTGGTTGTCACCGACGTTGATGCTCATGCTGCTGCCAAGTTTGTACCACTCCTGCTTCAATTCGTCGGGTGACAAGTCGGCAGTCCCAGCCTTGTCCAGGAGCATGGTGGCCAGTCGAATCGTATTGTCCTCATGCGTGCCGAAGTCAACGGTAATAGTGAAATTGAAGATATCGTTAATAGGATTGTCGACATGGTAATACGTGACTCCGAAAGATGTTTCCCGGCGCTCGAAATCCGATTCAGGGTTAACAAATTCCGGTTCAATTGGTTCCACGGGAGTGGATAAAACGGACTGGGCAAAATCAGAACGACGCCGTGGGTCGATATTCACATTGGCTAGCTCCGGTTTTTCGATGTCTGGCACATCATGGGGTGCATCTTTACGGTACCCCGCGACATAATCTTCCCCGAAGTATTTGTTGGCCACCCGGACCACGTCTTCTTTTGTGATTTGTTCCATGCGCTCGATCTGGCGAATGGCTTCGTCCCAGTTCTGGTGGCGTGTCCAGGATCGGCGCATCATGCCTACTCGGGCATTGTCATTTTCCATCGCCGACATTTCATTCATTTTGAAATCATTGATAATGGCCGGCAACAACCAATCGTCAAATTCCCCCTGCTTGACCAATTCCAGCTGTTCAAGCAAAAGCGCTTCTACTTCCTCCAAGCTCTGCTCATCACGTGGCACACCATAGAGGAATTGCATCCCGTGCTCATTCAGCTGGCGTGGATGGGCGCCGGCATTGCGCACCAATTGCCGCTGGTTCAAGTTCAGGTTGATTAAACCGGCAGTGGCGTTGTCGAGGATCATGTCGATGAGCGTCAGGGTTTCCGCGTCCGGGTGGTTCACAGGCGCTGTGCGAAAGGCCAGATAGACATATTCTTC
>SKJD01000485.1 GCA_007116095.1 Candidatus Hydrogenedentota bacterium | reverse complement strand
GACGTGGCTGCGCTGAAAGTTCTCGCCTATCCTGGTGCGGGTGACCGCACACCGGCCATCCACGCAACGGAGCCAGCTAATCAAGTACGATGTCGTAATTGAACTTCTGTTCGCCGTCCACCTGGGTCTTGGCGACCCATTCACCTTCGGGGGAAATAACCCCGGAGGGTACATTGACGATGTTGTGCGGCACAGCCGCATTGACCGTGACAATGTAACAGTTCGCTTCCCGGGCGCGCAGCTCCAGGTTGGCTTCGTAGTACGCGCTGTAGCTGCTGTCTGTCCCGGAGGCGTTGAGATGAAAGATGATGTCGACGCCCCGCTCGCCCAACTGATGAGAGAGTCGGGGGTCCGGATAGGGCCCGAAACCGGGCGCCACCCAAAGGTCGTTGCCGCAGAGACAACCAAAGGTGATTTCCTTCCCCTGGTGCTCAAAAGTCTTGAGCTTGGAACCTGGGCGGCACCATTCCCGCTCGGATTCCGTGGGGATCAGCTTTTCATGCGTGCCGATCACCTCGCCATCGTCGCCAAAGATGCGGCTCTGGATGTACGTAATGCTGTCGGCGCGGCTGCCCGTACCGACAACGCCCACCGTATAGGATACACGACAAGCGGCGGCAATCTGGTCCCACGCTTCGAGGGTCCTGCTGTCGCTGAAGTCATTGTTGGGGCCGGTGAGACTCATTTCCGGAAACACGATGAAGTCGCAGTCGCTCTCCTGGATATGTTGCAAGATGCGCGGCAAATTGTCGCTTTTCTTGTTCCCCACCGACATCTGTATACCACTCACGCGAACAGTTGCCATCTTGGTGTACTCCTTCCATGTGTTGTCAATAATTAGCCTGAGCAAAGCCTACCACAGCATCTACGCATTCGTCATCTTTCGGTAGCTGCTTTCTCTCATTTTACACCATCACCCACGTCAACACGCCGAATGCATAAACACACCTTCCTGCGCATCACCCTCGGGTATACCTATGAGACGGCTCCCACCGCGCTTTCGTGTCGCTTCAACTGTACCGGCTTATGCGTGCTGCGGCGCACGGCAGCCCTGCTCCAGAATGGCCACAAGCGTGTAACAGCGTTGGCCGCGTGGGCCTTCCCACACAATCTCATCGCCCACACGGCTGCCCAGCAGCGCCAGCCCCATCCCGGACAGGACGGATATCTTGTTTTCAAAGGCATTGCTTTGCGATGGATAAACCAGTCGATACTCCTGGCGGCTGTCATTGTTGGTCGACGCCAGGCAAACCAGGCTATACATGGTGACCACATCCTCAGGCATCGCTTCCGGCTCGCGCAATTCGGCCGTCTCCAGCATGCGCGCCAGTTGCTGGATACGTGGGGAATCCTTGCCGGCGGACTGCTGCATTAACATGTCGACATTCTTGCCGAGCCGCTCCTTGTCAGCCGCCGTAAGCAGAATTTTTTTCTTATGCATGCGAAACCATCCTTTCTACATATAGGTATTGCGCCACGCGATGCCCGATCGCTTCGGGTAACATCTGTCGTGACGCAATGCATGTTGATTGAAGTTTTTGTTGCCCGACATACGGGCATGGGGTCGGTCAGAGGTGGTAATCCCCGGCCGCTTCTGGTTGATATAAAATATCCAAAACCTGGTACTTCCGTTTATTGCCGTCGTCCGATACGGTGAAGACATCCCCCACCCGGTAGCCGAGCATCGTCGTGCCCAACGGCTCCAAAATGGAGATATGCTCTTCTTCCGAACGGGCGTCCACTGGAAAGACCAGGCTGCGGACCAGCTCCTGCTTCTCCTTGAGGTCGAGCAGACAGACCTTTGAGTTCATTGTCACGAGATCCGGGGGGACGTCCTGCAAATCCACCATTTTTCCCCGGGACAACGCCGTCTCCAACTCTTTCAGGTGCGGGTCTTCCCCTTCACGCCCGAAGCGGCGCGCCACCGCCATCAACTCACGCAGGCGCTTGTCGTCGTAACGGCTGATATAGACCTCCCGGTTATTTTTGCGTGTGCGGGGCCGGCCCTTGCGTTTCTTCGTCTCCGGAGCTTCCAGGTTGGCATAGAGCAAATTCTTTGTGATGTGCCCCGCCATGTGCGCTAGCGACTCTTCGTTCCCCATATGCGACCAATAGGCCATGAAGGCGTTGATATTTCCTTCCAGACTCAAGGCGCTATGCAATGGGGCGCTGTTCTCAATCTGCAACTCCGTGTGGGTGCGGGAAAAAAGCGCGCCAACAAACTCCAAGTATTCCTGGTACAGCACCGCCACACTGTCTTCCGCCGTCAGGGTGAAGGGACTGTGCCCACCGCTGCGCTCATAGGTAAAAAGCTGAAAGAAAAGCCGGTGCCGCTCGTAATGGGTCAGCCGTAGACGCACCAGCGCCTCAATCGCCTCCTCCGCCACGGCAACCGGCGCGATCACCTCCCGGCACTGCCGCAACAGATCCCGCGCTATCCGGTCGGCCAATTCCCGGTAGACCCCTTCCTTGTTCTGGAAAAAATTGTAAATCGTGCCCACCGAGACCCCGGCCTCCTGGGCGATCTCTTCCGCCGTCGCCAGGGCATACTCTTTCTGTAAAAAAATCCCCTCCGACGCATCCAGCAACTCGTTGCGCTTGCGTTGCCGGTCCTTGGCGCGCCGGGCCATCGTCGAAGGTTTGGTCACAGTCGGCATCGGATCCGTTCCTCAACAGTTTCGTGGAAAATGAAAATTATAAATCGATTCATTTTATGATGTCTTATTCATATTATAGATTATGCACATCTATTTGGCAACTTCATGACGCCACAGCTTTTTAACGCCTACACAGGGGTATGCGAGCAAGCCGGAAAAACGGCGCAACCCAACGTTTGCCCCCGGCCAGACAAGTTTGTATGGTTTGACGCCGATTAAGTAAGATGAGCGTTCAGCGACGGCGTCCCAAGTCAGTGGGCGTCAACCGAACGGACCAATGAAGGAGTGGGTATGATGAGCATGGACCAACATGCTGAGAACCGGGCCTGGGCATTTCAAGCGTTAGATGCCTTGCAGGACTTTCTGGGCGATGAAGATTTTGAAGGCGATCGCGAGGCGTTGCAGGCAACGCTGGAGACAAAGCGCCGGGAGCTGCACGAGGGAAAGTATCGGGTAGTCTTTCTCGGGGCCTTCAATGTGGGGAAATCCACGCTGATCAATGCGTTCCTGGAAGATGAATACCTGCCGACGGTGCTGGAGGAATGCACGACGAAGATCACCCATGTGCTGCGCAGCGACGTGATGAGCCTGGCCCTGCGGATGAGCAACATGGCGACCGAAGCGGAACTGGCGGAGCTGCATGAATTGCTGACGGTCTCCGGCATTGAGGCGGAGGTGGAAAACCGCGAGGAAGACGAGGAGCTGTCGATCGTCTTCGAAGGCACGCATTCCATGGAGCTGCTGCGTGTGCTCAACGCGCTGATTACTGTCTATTCGGACGAGGATTTTCCCCAGTTCCGCAGCCTGCGCGAAAAATTTCACGAGGTCATCGTCTACCTGCCCAATAACATGCTTCAGGAGGACATCGCCCTGGTGGACTCGCCCGGGGTCCATAGTATCTCCGAAACACACCGCCGCATCACAGAAGAAATCATTCCCAACAGTCATCTGGTGGTCTGCCTGCTGGACAGTCAAAACGCAGGCACCGCCCACAGCCGGCAATTCATCGAGAGCATCATCAAGTACCGCCACCGCAAGATGTTTTTCGTGATCAACAAGTCCGATCACCTGAATGAGAACGAGATTGATCCCACAGGCAAACGCGGGCCGGGCAAAGACCTTTACCGCAGCCTGAACGGGGTGGTGGCGCATCCGGAGCTTTTCTTCATCTCCAGTCTTTACGCCATGGTCGCTTCGAAGCTGCGCAAGGAACAGATCACCCTGGATGCACTGGCGAACGACCACAAGATTCAGGTCCCCTTCAGTGTCTATCAGGAAATCATGCAGCAGGACCATCCAGAGGAAGCGTTGGCGGAGTACCTGGAGCAGCGCAGTCATTTCCCGGCTTTCAAGGAACGGCTGCTGAAATACCTCTACACCGAAAACCGGGAAGGCGCCATCGTCGAGTTTGTGAGCCGTTTTGTGGCGGAGAGCGCCTGGAAAATGTACCGGCCGATTGAGACCCAGCTCGAAATGGCGCGTCATATCCCCAAACTGGAAGACCTGCGCCGCCAACGCGAAGCCCATGAAGCGAGCATCGCGCGGAATACCAAGCTGTCCGCCACGCTCATTGAGCGTTATCAGAACATTGCCAACGGCGGAGAGTGGGACGGGGTCCAATATCCGGATGGTCGGCAGCGCCTGGCAACCCACCTCGATCCGGCCACGCTGCGGCAAAAGCTGCTGGACCCATTGCGCGCCTGGCTCGATGCCGACGAAAATCTCAAGACGGCGCGCAAGCAGGGCTTTAAGCCCTTGAACGAAGAACTGGAACAATCACTCGACGCCTACATTGCGATGATTGAGTCCGAGCTGAATGAAATGTTGGACGAAGCCGAAGCGCCCATCCGCAACGCGGTGGAAGACGCCCTGGAAGAACCGGGCAACCTGAATGTGCCCCCGGTGGAAGCGAGTCACGCCCACATCATCGCCGTGGAAGCCGGACTCGCCAAAGCCTACCTGGGCTTTGCCGGGCTCGGCGCCCTGCTCGGGGTCGCCATCGGTGGCGGAATCGGCGCGGGGGTAGCCACCGCGGCGCAAAGCGGCGCATTCCAGGCCCCACTCGAAAGCGCACTGCTGCAACTGGAATCCATGCTCGGTGGGGACTTCCCCCCCACCACCTGGAACCTCACCCTTTTCGGCGGGGCCGTCGGGGCGCCCTTCGGCGTGGTTTTGGGGCTGATTGTGCGCAGTCTTCGCAGCGACGACCTCCGTCGCTACCTGCTCAACCAGCGCATCGGAGAGAAGATCGAGGATGTGCTGCGCAAGGACCTGCACGAGAAATGGCGCCGGGACATCGACCAGCGCCAGGAGAGTTTCATCAAGGCGGTGCAAGCAGCCTTCGATCGCACCAACGAAGTACTCAGCCGCCAAATCAACGCCATCAAGGCCGAGGAAGAAGCCCTGATCCGCGCCCGCGAGGCGCTGGTTAATCGCCTCGAACCCAAGCTTGAACGCCTCAAGACGACCGAGACCAAAGCCCGTGAAATATGCGAAGGCAGCATCAAAAGCGCCGCCGAGTAGGAAACACCACAGCGCTCATCAAGCCTGATCCCCGCGTACCCACCAGCTCAGTGGCTCAGTGGCTTTCCGCGACAGGGCCGAGCTGGTGACGATGGCGGCCGAGGCGCGCGTCTCTGTAGCCGCAGTAGAGATCATAGCTGAGAATGCGCGGAGTGAGGCGCTGGAGGCTGGGCAGATAGCGGGGGCGATTACGACCAAGCCGCGCCAGCAGGGGAATCATAAAGGCATCGAGTAGATGCCGGGCAACAGACCGATCCAGGCGGTAACGCAACTGAATCTCCCCGGAACGCAACTCCTGCTCCAATTCATAGAGCGCAAATCCCTGCTGGTAGGCGTCGATGCGGCGACTGCTAATCGGCGCTTCTCGCCAGTCATAGGCGGTAGCGGTGGGCTCGGCAAAGGCCTGCACACCATGTCCCATGAGACGCCACGCGATCTCCGCGCCCCCGCATCCGAAAAAGCGGGTGGAGGTGTCGAAACCGCCAAACGCCATGAAGTGGTTACGGGGCAGACTCATATTGGCGAAGTTCCATTCCAGAAAGGAGAGCGGTGTGTTTTCCGGCGGCGCCTCGTGCATCTGCATGGGCAGCAGCCTGGTGCTTAGTACGCCCTTGCTCAGGTGCGGGTGGCGGTGGATGGCCCCGACAACGCCCGTGTCCCCACCCAGGCGCTCATGGGCTTCCAGATGACGCTCCAGCAGATGTGGGCCTGCCAGGATGTCTTGGTCAAGGAAGAGTAGCCATTTCCCCGAGGCCGACTCCAATGCCAGGTTGCGCGCCTGGTTCAAGCCGCTCTGATTTTGATGCAGCAGTTGAACACGCATCGGCGCCCCTTCCGCCTGGCGTTTAAGCACGTCATAGGATTCGTCCGTGCTGCCATCATCCACGGCGATGACCTCATAGCGTGCCGAGGGGAAGGATTGGTGCTCCAGATGACTCAAGCTGGTCGGCAGTACTTCTGCCCGGTTTTGCACCACGATGATCACGCTGATGTCTATCTTGCCCATGGCGCTATGATGTATCATCTACTGCGATTATTGCAAGCAAAGCGAATAGTCTCCAAATACTGTCATGCCGGAAACAGATATTCTCATCCCCGGCTTGGCCTTTTTCCCCGGTATTGTGCTACTATCTGCACCCTGTTGGCCAACTGCTTGTAGAAGCGCCCCCATCCGGGACGTTGCTTCCACCCTGCACTGGCGAAGCACATGACACCCCAGAAAGGACTTGTTTCGTGGACTTTATTAAAGCCATTCTCCTGGCCATCGTACAGGGCTTTACCGAATTTATCCCCATAAGCAGCACCGGGCACATGATCCTCGTGGAAGATTTGCTTCGCTTCGCCCAGGATCCCCAGTTCATCACCTCCTTCATGGTTATAATTCAGTTGCCGTCGATCATGGCCGTGGTCATCTATTTCTGGCGCGATCTCTGGCCATTTCACACGAAAGGAGGCATCCAGGAGCCTGGCGAAAATGCCGCAGTAGTGGACTGGGCCGCCCAACCGCCGATTGTGCTGCGGGGCATGGCCCTGGTGCGTCAATTGCCCTTGCTGCGCCCACAGGGAGAAAGCCCGGAAGACGTGGCTTACCAGGACCACATGGAAGCGACGCTGCTGTTTTGGAGCAAAATCGTCTTTGCCTTCATCCCGGCGATGGTGCTGGGCTTCCTCTTCGCGGATTTCATTGAGGAGCATCTCTTCTCCAGCATGACGGTGGCGATCATGCTGGTGCTGGGCGGCGTCGCCATTCTACTGATCGAGCGGATGCGTCATGGAGATCGCTTTGTCACGGTGCACGACATCAACTACCGCACGGCTTTCATCATCGGTTGTTTCCAGTGCATCGCCATGATCCCCGGCACCTCGCGTTCCGGAGCCTCCATCATCGGCGGACTGCTGCTGGGCGCGAATCGCGCAACCGCCACGGAGTTCTCCTTCGTCCTGGCCATTCCCACCATGCTTGGCGCGACGGTCTACACCATGGTCAAGCACGGCGTCAGCTTCTCGCCGGAGCAATGGCAACTGCTCGCTGTCGGCTCCATCGTCTCCTTCATTGTGGCCTACTTCTCCGTGGCTTTCCTCATGGGCTATATCCGCCGCCACAGCTTCGCGCTCTTCGCCTGGTACCGGATCGTCCTGGGCGGACTGGTGCTGCTGGCCTGGTGGATGCACAGCGGCGGCTGATGCATGACGCCCGGCGACATGCATCACTTGAAGACACAGCGACGCATTTTACAACAGGCCCACCTTGTCCACTTGATCCACATAAGTTTCTCAAGACAGATCAGATAACCACACCTGAGCCGGTTGTAACAACGCAACACCAGGAGACGTAGGACATGTTTGGATTTTTACGTCGCCGACGGCGGGCGCAGCTCCGTCGGCAGCCGGTACCGGGGCATTGGACGGAGATTCTGGCGGCGCGAATGCCGCGTTATGCACGGCTGCCGGAAATGCTCCGGCATCGTCTACTGGGCTCCATGCAGGTCTTTCTGGCGGAGAAATATTTCGAGGGCTGCGGTGGTCTGGAACTCAACGACACAATGCGGGTGACGGTGGCGGCCCACGCCTGCCTGCTTCTCATGGGACGCGATGCGGACTTCTATCCCCGGCTGCGCACGATCCTGATCTACCCCACGGCGTTTTACGTCAACCGCGAGGAAGAGAACGAGCTGGGCCTGGTCGAGGAGATTGATGACTTTCAGGAGGGTGAATCCTGGGACTCCGGGGCCGTGGTACTGTCCTGGCGCGATGTCCTTCACGACACACGCAAACTCGACGGCCGGAATGTGATCCTGCACGAATTCGCGCATCAGCTCGACGATCAGGGCGTCATCGCCCCCCAGGATGCAACCGCGTGCGCTGACTGGGAAAGTGTCCTGCAACAGCACTACGAGGCGCATCAGGTCCGACTGGAACGTGGCCTGCCCACCTTCCTCGACCCCTACGGCGCGGAAGCACCGCATGAGTTCTTCGCCGTGGCCACTGAGGCCTTTTTCGAGCTGCCCGTCCAGTTTCGGCGTAAGTTGCCTGCGCTTTACGAAGCGCTGCGCCAGTCCTGGGGCGTGAATCCGGCCACGTGGTAAGGTAGAATGAATGCTTCGGGCCAGACGCATGCATCGGCAGGCCCGGTAGCGTATACTGAAGGCGTCAAGGCAATGATCGCCGATAGCAATCGAAGTGCATACCCGGCGGGAAGGCGCAAGCCGCGCCTCGCCCCCCGTTTGCGACCGAGTGGGAGAGAAGCGTTGGAGCAGAAGCCAACTTTATGGAATCGTTTTGCGGCTGTGGTCGGTCCCAACACCACGGTCTTTGTGTTTAATGCCGTTTTGATGATTGCCCTGCTGAGCGCCGGACGGCATCTGGGCGCCACGCTGGGCCTGACCCTGCAAACCTGGACCACCATCGCCTGGGTCATGCTGGCTGGGCTCGCGCTGGGCAGTTATATCACGGGTCGCCTGTTACCCCGGCTGCCCCTCCTGCCTCTGATGGCGGGGCTCTTGCTGCTGACGGCCTTCGCCGTGCCCGCCATGATCCCACTGCACCGCTTTGCAACGTCCTGGGCCATGCCCGGGAACCTGCAAGACAGTACGGCCATCCTCCTGCATGCCCTGCTGGTGCTGGGCCTGCCGGCGCTGCTGCTGGGGGGCGTCAATCCGTTGATACTCCAACAGGCGCTCGCCGGACGACGCGAACGGCACCGGGCCATCGGCGCAGTCTTGACCTGGGGCACACTGGGCGCGCTGGTCGGGCTCTACACCCACTTTGCCTACCTCCGCTTCACCCTGCCCGACACAACGCTGTTCCTGTTCTCCTACGTCCTGCTCATGGTGCTCGGGGGCTTCTACCTGCTCCTGGCCATCGCCGCTTACCTGGGCCAACTGGGCAAGCCGGGCCGTCGCAACGCCGGCATTCAGCAAAAAGTTCGCGAGGGCCTGGAAACGCCTGGCGGCGGCCTGCAAGCCAGCTACCTCCTCGGGCTCGGCTTTGTCCTGACCTTGCTGCTCCTCTGCGCCGTGCGGGTGCAGTATCGGGAATTCGGTCACAACGCCTATGTATGGCCGATTGTGAGCGCCGTGCTCCTGGGCGGGGTCGCGCTGGGACAATACCTGGGCGGTTGGCTCGCCGCACGCAGCAGTTCCGGCAAGCGGGTCATTTTCCTGCTCTTTCTGGCCTCGCTTACAACCCTGCTTATTTCCCCCATCGTGCTTTATCTTCAAAGCTTGCACCAGGAATCGATCTGGCTGATGGAGCGCAGTCTCCCGAATATTACGCTGCTGTGGAGCGCCGCGGCCTTTCTGCTGCCCGCTTGCGCTCTCGGCGCATTGCTGCCTCTGCTCGCCGGGCGTTGTCTGTCTTTCCGCAACAGCAGCGGCCGCATCATCGGCAACGTCATCACCTTTATCAGCCTCGGCGCCATGTTTGCCGCCCTGTTCGGCCCGCTGCTAATCAGCTACATGGACGGCCCCCTCTCGGCCACCACGGTGCTCGCGGCCCTGCTCGCCCTGATGGCTATGCTGCTGATGCCCCGGAACCCCCTGGGCTATCTCTGGTTCACGGTGTTGTTGCTGCTGGTCATCGCCGCCGGAGCCACGCACCCGACCGCCCGCGCCTGGGGCGAGTACCTCTGGGTGCGCACCCCCACGCCGCCCAACACGCTCTTCCAGCGGGAAGGCGCCCAGGCCCGGGTGGCCGTACGCGAATACCCCACGATGCCCGAGTTCCGCGAACTCTACGTGAACAAAATGCTGCAAAGTCAGGTCAACATCACCGCCCCGCTGAACCTCATGCAGCACCATGAATGGTTGAAGGCCGGGCTGGTCGCACAACAGCGCCCATCCAACGGCGCGATGCGGGCGCTTTTCCTCGGCAGCGGGGGCTATGTCCTTCCACATTACCTCAAGGCCCGCTACCCGGAGAGCCATGTCGAAGTAATTGAGCGCGACCGCGCCATCACCCAGGCGGCCTATCGCTGGTTGCGACTTCCCGAGGAACTCGAACTGCACATCCGTCACCAGGACAGCCGGCGCCGGGTTATCCAACTGCTTCAACGCCGCACCGCCGGAGAGGACATTCCACCCTTCGACTTTATCATCAACCACAACATCCGCGACATCGCCGTGCCGTATAACGTAACCACCGTGGAATTCTTCCGGCAAGTAGCGGAGCTCCTCGCCGCGGACGGAGTCTACGTGATGGACCTGGTCGACCTGCGCCGTAGCGGCGCGCTCCTGGGCGCGACCATCCACACCTTGCAACAGGTCTTTCCGCAGGTGCAGGTCTATCACAGCGGTCAGGAGCCGGATCAACGCGACACCTTCGTCCTGGTGGCCACGCGCCAACCTATTGACAGCAATGCGCTCCTGGAGCGGGTGCGTGCGGAATATCCCTTTGACGGCGACGCCCTCACAGCGGAAGAAATCGACCGGCATATCCACCGCGTCCAGGGCATTGTCCTGCACGACGGCTACGCCCCCGTGGACAACCTGCTCCTGCCCGCCGCCCAGACCCTGCGCGAAACCCCCGAGATGATTTACTGGAAGCGCGGCTGGGAACACTTCGACCTTGGTGATCTCGAGGCGACCGTCCACGCATTTGAACAGGCGGTTGCGCGTAGAGCGACCTGGCCCGAAGCCTGGATGAAGCTCGGCGAAGTTTACACGGCCCTCGAAGCGCACGATGACGCCGTCGAGGCCTACCGCAACGCCCTGGCCGGTCATCCCTTCCCGCTACAAGGACACCGCGACCTGGCCGCCGCCCTGGAAAATGCCGGACGTCTCGACGAAGCAGAGGAAGCACGTGAGCTAGCCCGGAGTCTGGAACCGCCCTCGGTGGAACGCTACAGCGCGCAGGCCTTTCAGGCCATGGAGCAGGGCGATTTTGACAGGGCCCTGGAACAACTGGAAAAGGCCCTGGAGCTGGCTCCGGAAGACGCCTCCCTGCTCTACAATGCAGGCATGGCCGCGCTCGCGCTGGAGGACCTGCACCGCGCCGTGGACTTCTGGGAACAGGCTATCACCGCTCATCCGGGCCATGAGGACAGCCTCTACAACCTGGCCCTGGGCTACGCCTATCTGCAACAGCCCCAGGATGTCCTCGACACCGTTGCTGAATTGGACCATCGGGGCTTTGAAGTGCCCGAGGACATGCGCCTGATGGTTCAAGACATCGAAGCAATACTGGAAGCGGATGAAGCCGAGGCCGAGACGGAACAAGCGCCCGAACCGGAAATGGCCCCAGAAGCGGAAGACGCACCCTCGGAAGAAGATACGGACGCCAGTGACGATGACGCCGAAGTCACAGAACACGAAATCCTGGAAGAGGACGAAAGCACAACTGAAGTTACGCCCGAAGATTAGCCTGAAGCTTTGCCGTGCAGGAAT
>SKJD01000452.1 GCA_007116095.1 Candidatus Hydrogenedentota bacterium | reverse complement strand
CTCCGTGGTGAAGTCTTCCGAGACCGGTCGCCAGTCGAAATAGCCGCATTGAATCGCGATCTTGATGTCGTGCGCCTTGAGCTGCGCTACAAAGGGCCGGTACTCCTCGGCAGGTATGCGATAGGCCACCATGTTGATGTAAAACTCGACGACGTCCACATGCTCCCGGACGAAATCCCAATCAAGCGACTCGGTCGCCAGGTGCTCGGGGTTGTAGTGGCCCATCCAGACTTGTGGAAACGTCTCGCCTTCGTGCTGGATTTCCTGCGCCGAAAGGGCCAGACACGGCAACAAGCTCAACGTGGCCAGTGCTAGATATCGCATGCAATAATTCCTTCTTCCATTGTTGTAAAAATCGGGTGTAGTTCTGATATTACCGCCAGGTCAACACATTATCAGGCATTTTCGAATCGTTTTTCCCATTTAGAGGAGCGAGAAAGACTTTTGGTGTAAAAAATCCGTGATTTTTTCAATAAAACACTTGAGGATCCCCACATCGTCATTCCTGCGCAGGCAGGAATCCAGTATCGCGTGAAAACATAACAATACAGCAATTAAGCAGCATGTTGTGACGCATGGTCGCAAGGCCTGGTAACGGTATCCCATGTTAAATCAACGAACTGGTTCCCTGCCTTCGCAGGGATGACGTGGGTGGGAAACCCCACCCACGTGGGCGGGCACGTGGGCCCGCCCCTACGAAACATAATGAATCGAAATGATCGGTAATTACAGAACTACACCCTAAAAATCCCGCGTACGCTCATCGCGATCAAGGCTTTGTAACACACCACATGCGTGTTTGCGAGGTAAGCGCGCGCACCTGCGGCGCCAAGGCATGATAATCCCCATCGGCAAAGCCCGCCTCGCGCGTCCAGTCCGCTACCTGTGCGGTAGTATAGATATCACCCGCTTCCGTATGCACCAACATGTGCAAGGCAAACAAGAAATTAAACGCGGGTTCGACGGCATCCGCATCGACCAGAAAATCCTTGATTATCAACATCCCCCCCGACGACAAAGCATCATGGCAGCGCTGCACCAATGCCCGGTTGGTGGCTTCATCGTAGGAATGGATGATATTCGAGACAAATATCAGATCAAAGCCACTGCCAAAGCTGTCTGTGGTCAAATCGCCGGCCCTATAGGAAATACGGTCTTCCAGTCCGGCCGCCTCCACCTCTTCGCGGGCAATCGGCAACACGTCTTCCAGGTCAAACAGGGTCGCCCGCATCTCGGGATGGGCTTTGCAGAAGGCAATGGCGTATGTGCCAGGTCCCGCGCCAATATCCAACAGGTTCTTGCACTTGCTTAAATCAAGGGCTTCCAGAATGCGCTGGGCGCTCTGCCTACCGACATCAGCCATGCCACAAATGAAAGCGCGAAGCTCCTCGTCACTACGCGTCTTTTCTTCACGAAGCACACCCGTGCCGGTTTGCAAGGCCGTCTCCAATTGACCCCAGGTATCCCATCCATAGGCCTTGTGGCGCAGGATGTGGGTTTGGTCGCTGGGCGCCCCAGGGAGCAAGCATTGCGCCGCGACCGGGCTGTTTCGATAACGCCCCCGCTCCTTCTCCAGCAGTCCCTGCGACGCGAGCGCATCCAGCATCATGCGTGTTGCGCGGGCATCCCACTTCACCGCCGTCGCTACGGCTTCCGATGTGTTCCAATTCCGGGTGTGCGTAAAAATATCCGCATGTACAGCCCGAAACAGCACTTGAGACCATTGATAGCCCTGGGCCAGGTCATCCAGCCGGCGGATCATTTGGTCGATATCCAGATTGCTCATAATATCTCCAATGTTTATAGCCACAACTTCTGACAAGTCACTTCATTCACATGGGATAGCGCCCAGCACCTACAAACACGGACACCTCGATCGGAACATATAGTTACACCCACCTCAAATTTTTCGTCACATCCCCCAAACGTCACGGTTCCCGCTGAACTTCGAAGAAGCGGGTCTGGCCATCTTCGAAGGGGCACGCAAAAGTCTCCCCTTCCGCCTCCCAGTCGGTGAACCAATCCCGCACCCGGACCGATTCCGGGAATCGCAGGGTCGCGGTCTGGGCATTGGGCGCGGTGATGCTGATCAGGTCCCGGCTGGCGTGTACCGTAAAGTTTACCGGGGCATAACGATGCACGCCCGCTTCTTCCAGCCAGTCCAGGGCGACACTGTTGTCCAGAATCGGCATGCCTGACCAATAGAGCTGGCCCCCATCCGCCAACGGTCGCCAAGACACCGCGCCCGCACCGTCGCTGTACTGACCCAGGGCCACATCTTCCGAGACCACCGCCCGAGGATGTCGCGTCTCATCGGGGTAGAGGCGCTGCGTACCCTGCGCCAGCGTAATGCCGGCATCTCCAGGGCGATCCTGCACGATGATGGGCAGGCCGGTCACCCGCGCCGGGGCTTCCCAATCCCAGTCGCCGCGTTCGCCGTCCACCAGTCCGACGGGACCTGTGAGGATGAAGGTGCGCCCGCCTGCGTCGATGCCCGCTTCCAGTTTGCGTATGTCATCCGCTGTAGCCGCGGGCGCGTGTGCCACAACTACAACGCGGATGCGTTCGGGGAGTTGATCGATATCCGAGAGCAGCCAGACCCCGACCGGAGCGCCGGTCCGCCCGAAGGCATAGAGCATGTCCACGTTGGCCTGTCGGGGCAA
The DNA here is from genome assembly GCA_007116095.1 of Candidatus Hydrogenedentota bacterium. GTDB lineage: Bacteria > Hydrogenedentota > Hydrogenedentia > Hydrogenedentales > SCBR16-9 > SCBR16-9. The sequence continues at coordinate 467 of SKJD01000452.1, read as the reverse complement.
GGGGGAATCTGGCGTGTACCAGCCGAAACTCGTATCATCCACCAGGAAAGCGACTTCCTCCACTCCACTGCGGTCGAAGTCAAACGAGTCGCGGTGCCACTGTATCTGACGGGCGAATTCTTCTTGTAGTTCCGCATCGTGGTGCCAGTTGGCGAGCAGCGAGAACCAGCCGCGCTGTGTGCCGTGGACCATGTCGTTGCCCAGCACTCGCCGGTGCATACGGATGGCGCCCTTACGGGGATCTTCCGGGATGTACTCGGTGTACCAATGCGCATGATGCAGCCAGTAGAAGAGATCATTCTCGTTCACGAAGAATTTGCCGGCCTGCAAGATGCTCTCTGTCGCTGACACATAGAGATCATAGCCGTTGGTGAGGTCCCGGAAATTGTGCAGCGGAATGCCCATGAGAAAATCCAGGTCGGGGTTGTCCAGCACTTCCCGCAGCGCGAAGTTCCCCGCCATATGCT
>SKJD01000072.1 GCA_007116095.1 Candidatus Hydrogenedentota bacterium | reverse complement strand
TGCGACCACTTGCCGGCAAAGCCGCGTTCTCCCAGATAGAACCCGTTGTCACCTGTGAAGACGATGATGGTATTGTCGTCGATGCCTTGCTCTTCAAGGACGGCCAGCACCCGGCCCATGGCCTTGTCGATACCGGTCAGCATGCGGAAATAGGCGCGCATGTTGGTCTGGTATTTCTCCGGCGTATCCCAGCGCCAATAGTAGCGGACGCGGTTAAGCGATTCCCGCAGGAATTTGGGCTGGCTCTCGAAAATATCCGGATCATTAAGCCGCGGTAGTGGCATTTCTATATCTTCGTAGAGTCCATCGACCGACTGCGGCCAGGGGAAATGCCCTTCACCCGGTCGTCGATCCGCATCTTCAGCATGCGGTGCATTGAAGCTGACCGAGAGACAGAAAGGCTGATCAGCATCATTGTTCCGGATAAAATCGATGGCATGATCGCAGCAGAGGTCCGTTTCATGCCGGAGACTGCCATCAGGCATCTCGTGGAAGTAGGGATTGCGGTCGACCGGCATATAGACATCAAACATATGGTTGACCGCATTCTCGACAAAATTCACACCAAGCTTACCGATCATGCCCGTGCGGTAACCGTTATCCCGCAACATCGCGGGATAACTGATTTCGGTATGCGCCTGACTGACCGGTGGCGTACCAAAAGTATAGCCATGGGTGCGTTCGTGCAATCCCGTCAGGATGGAGGCGCGACTTGCAGCACAGATCGACGTCGTGACAAATGTGTTCTTGAATCGCACCCCCTCCGCAGCCAACTTGTCGATTGTCGGCGTCTGCAGGAAGGGATGCCCGGCGCAACCCAGAATGTCGTCCCGGTGATCGTCGCTCAGGAAAAACAGAATATTGGGCGGCTTTTCCGAGGCAGCCGCGACAGCACTGCGACTCGCGGCATGTGACAACACCAGCGCGGCGGAGCCGATCCCTATCGATTTCAAGAAATCCCGTCGACGCATCGCGGTCGTGCCGTTTGTACTTGTTTCATGTGACATAAAAGAGTCCTTTGTTTTTGCCATGTTCAGGCCGTGGCAACTTCAAAAATAAAAGACAGAACGCATACACTACTGTCCCGGAACCAAGGGCTGTACCCAAGCCATCTCATGCTCTCCCGGCGCAAAATAATTTTCCTTGAGCTTAGAGGATACCACCAGAGCGCGCACATACAGCTCATCGCCTTCCAGCGTATAACTCGGTGTCAGGCCGGTAACTTCGCTCAGCACCTCTCCAACATCATCGCTGTAACGACGGGTTGTGCGAATTTCCTCACCATCGGCATCCAGCACGGGTTCACTGCTTGGATCGTACCCTTCCCGGGTACCGATAAATTTGGTGATGTAGGTTACCCCATCCTTCGGCACGATTTCAAAGGAAAGCTCGGAATTGCCACGACGGATATTTTTAAGGGTCACTCCAGTCGAGGAGTAGAAGTCTCCGGCCCGCAGCGCGGCAATCAAGTGTTCCGGCGTGAGAAACTTGGAGCGAATCTTCACCCAGCCCCGGCCCGGCAGGGCGGTTTGTGTAAGTGAATCGTCATAGTTATGGCTATCGTCGGTCGCCAAACCATAGACCACGCCCAGATCATGCTCAGCCAGGCGCTTGGTCAAGACAATGTCCCACATGCGATCGAGATCGATGTGGACATCATCGCCAAAGTTGTAGACACTGCGATGGCCATTGTAAACCTCGAAGAAATTCAGGTTCTTAACCGGAATCATGTCTTCAGCATTGATCGCCCAACGGAAATTGGGGTGATTCAAGTGCGGGAACATGGCCTGGCCAGTTCTCGCCTCCTGCTCCAGCACGGCTTCTATGTTACGTTCAATCGTCTCCTGCACCGTATCGCCGCCTTGCGGGGGGATATACTCAATCAGGTTGGTGGCGTTGACATGCACGGCCATGTGATCGGTAAGTTCCTCGCCTTGAATCATGAGAAAACGTCCGGGCTCCTCGAAGAAGGTCCGGAACTCATTCAACGGCTTCAGGCGTACTTCCACCTGGCCTTCTTCATTCACCCGCGATTCCACCCAGTCCATGCCGAACTGTAGCAGGTAGTATTCGTAGGTCTTAATGCCACCGCCGCTTTGGGAAAAGCGGTTCGTGGCCGGATTAATCCACATCTCCCCCTGGCTGAGGATGTTGTGGTCCGAAAGCGCCAGGAAGTGGTAGCCATTGGCCTTGTACCAGTCCACCACGACTTCCGGAAACTGATCCCCGTCGCTCCACAAGGTATGGGTATGCAAGTTCCCCTTCCACCAGTAGTAACCCTCCGCATCGGGTTCCGGCGGCGTATAGTGTGGCGCTTCACCGTGGATACGGTAATCGGTCGGGACATGGCCATGACTGTGACCTTGGTGGTCGTGGGGATGCGCCAACGCCTGAAACGCTGGCAGGCAGGCCAACAGCATGGCCGGTAACAGCAACTTGATTACGTTCACTCGCTTTTGCTTGTTCATAATGTCCTCCTGATGAACCACTATTTCCATTCCTGGAACGTTCTTACTTGAATGTTGTTCACGAGCTCAGATACCCGGAAGCCTTAGTGGTGCGAGAAACAACGCTCCAACGTGAAAACCATGGTTGCGTTGGCTTCATTACAGGCTTTGATAGCGTCGTAATCGTTCACACTGCCGCCAGGTTGGGCGATGGCAGTAATCCCGGCCTGGGTAGTAGCGTCCACAGCGTCCCGGAACGGGAAGAAGCCGTCTGACGCCATGACCGCCCCCTGCAGCGTTTCCGCGCCCTTGTATTTGTGGTTCGCCTTGATGATTGCCTGCTCCACGGCGCCGACCCGATCCTGCTCCCCGGTGCCTACCGCCAAGGTCTGACCGTTCTTGGCAATAACCACCCCGTTGGAGCGCACGTGAATGTTGACATACCAGGCAAAGAGCAGGTCATCCAGCTCCTGCTCAGTAGGTTGACGGGCAATGTCGATGCGGCCATGCTTGCGGTGCTCGTTGTAGGCGGGCACGAGATCGGCCACCGTCTTGACCCGGCTCAGGTAGGGCTGCGCCAACACGATGCTGCCATCGTCAAACACCTTGATCTCCGGCCCTGCGATCTCGTCACCGACGTACTTGGGCAAGCTGGAGAACGCGGGTAGGCGGATGATGCGCAGTTCCTTGTTCCGCTTGAAACGGGCGAAGTCATTGAGGGTATCCAGGGCGTCCTGGGTGAAGGCCGGAGCCGCAACGCCCTCAACGATGCTCTCCATGATGGCGGCGGCGGTATCTACGTCCACTTCGGTATTGAAGACGACCACACTACCGAAAGCCGCCTGGGCATCGGCGTCGCGGGCCCGTTCATAAACTTGCGCCAACGACTGGCCTTGCTGTTGCAGCGCGACGCCAGAGGGGTTGCAGTGTTTCATCACCGCACAGGCAGGGCGCGGCATATACTTGAGCATGCCGACGGCGTGGTGCATGTCTTCCAGGTTTGTCTGAGACAGGCCGCTTTTCCCGGTCTTGAGGATTTCGTAGCGTCCCAGCACCGCCTGCTTCCCGGCTACAGGTCGATAGAACGCCGCCGGTTGGTGTGGATTGGTCCCGTAGCGCAGGTCCTCCACCTTGGCGTATTGTGCGCCCAACACGTCAATCGCCTCCGGAAAACTGCCTTCGGTGCGCGTGCGGTACATTTTTTTCAGGTCTTGCATGGGGTCTTGATCTGCCATATTTGAGTCAAAGCTCCTGTATTGTTGCACCCAAGGCATCGGAACATGAAATATTTATTCCATTTTTTCCGAGATGGGGTGTTGCCCAGGCGCGCGGCAGATGAATGTATACACCGAATCACTTCCCCGTGGTCAATTCCACGTCAAGTCGCCAGTCGTGCTCCGGTTTGTTGTTTCAAATGGAACGCCAGTGAACAACACCGACGATTCCCCATTTTTATGTACGAGAATGCATGGTGGCATAGCTCCAGCCGCGATTTCCACCCGGATTTCATCACAAAAAGTCTACCCGGGGCAATATCAAGTCGCTGGGACCGCCCTCTTCAGCATGACTTTATCGTATAGCGACCACTCAGGCTTAGACCGTATGCGACCAAGCCAAGTCTTCCAGCGCCCGACGCAAGGTCGCCATTTCCTGTTCCGAAAACATGGTCAACGCCAAGGTAAAAAATGCGTTCCAACTGAAACGCAGGAGCACGGCATTGTCTTTCACCCGAAGCGTTGCGGTACGCACGCCCTCGGGGTTAAGTTGCTGTATTTCCCCGAAGAGGTCCGGAGCGCTCACCTCCTGCGACGGCATGCCCGATTTCTGAACCTCAACTTCCCCGGTAATCAGAATATAGGCCAACTCGTCGCTCTTGTCGTTTTCCGTGAACAGGACATCGCCCTCATGGCCCTGGGCGGCGTCACCCACCCCGAGCATGCTGATGACAAAGCGTTGCCGCATGGATTCCGGCAGTTGCCTGGTCAAGGACAGGCTTCCGATACTGTTGCGAATTTTCGCCAAGTCTATGGACATAATTGCTAATCCTTCTGCGGTGGCCACGCCCAGTTACCCAGTCGCCTTCGACTGGATACCTGGCAAAACCGATAAAATCATTATGATTAATTGTGTGTGAGTGCGTCAATATAGCATAATGGTTGCGGATAGTAAATAATTCCCGGGTTCGCTACGATTCGCAACCTTTCGGGCGTTTATGCCAGTATGGCGGCTATATGGCTGTACCTGGTTTTCCGCACATTCGACATTTACCGGCATGGAAGGTCTATCTGGAATTTGAGTACTGAGTTGCCAAAGCACCGGAATATGGCAGAGGCCCAAGAAACCAAGGCGACTACCGCCCAGACCAAAAACGCCACAAAAAAAAATCCGCAGCCCCCGAAAATCGTGATCGGCTGGTCGGAATATCTGGATTTTCCGGATTGGCACATCGAAGGCTTGCTCGCCAAAGTTGACACCGGCGCCCGCACCAGCGCCCTGCACGTGGAAGACCTGGAAGTGGTTGGCGGTAACCTGGTACAGTTTAATGTAATCACCGGTCGGAAACACGCCGACAGCGATGTCCGGGTCATCGCCCCCATACTGAAGTGGGCGCGGGTGCGCTCCAGCACCGGCCACTACACCGAGCGCTGTTTCGTCCGCACCACAGTGCGGATTGGCAGCGTTACCAAAGATATTGAGCTTTCTCTCGTCTCCCGGGAGAGGATGATATACCGCATGCTGCTTGGTCGCAAGGCCCTGGAACGGGACTTTCTCGTCGATGTAGCCCGGCGGCGCATTCTGGGCAAGAAACCCCGGCGCGGCTCCCCTTAAGGAACCACCCTTGCCCCTCAGCCCAATACCCGGCGTTTTTACCGCTGCGCCAGAATCTATTCTAACCAACAGGCAGAATGATATACATGAAAATCGGCATTTTAAGTCGTCAGCCCCGCTGTTACAGTACCCGCCGCATCCGTGAAGCCGCCGTTGACCGCGGCCACCAGGTTCGCATCCTGGACACATTAAAATTTTCCATGACCCTGGAGCAGGAAATGCCAGGGCTCTATTATTACAATCGCCGACTTACCCATTTCGATGCGGTCATCCCCCGGATCGGCTCCGCCATCACCTTTTTCGGGCTCGCGGTGCTGCGACAGTTTGAGCAGATGGGCATCTACTCACCGAATGAGTCCATCGCCATTGCCCGTTCCAGAGACAAACTGCGCGCCATGCAGACGCTCAGCCGATATGACATTGGCATCCCCGAGACGGTCTTTGTGCGGAACAGCAGCGACATCCTTCCGTCCATCCGCCGTATTGGTGGCACCCCGGTTATCATCAAGCTCCTGGAAGGCACCCAGGGCGTCGGGGTTATCCTCGCGGAGACAGAAAAGATCGCGGAGGCGATTATCCAGACCCTGCACAGCGCCAAGCAAAACGTACTCATCCAGAAATTCGTGAAGGAAAGCCAGGGCACGGACATCCGGGCTTTCATCGTGGGTGATCGCGTGGTGGCGGCCATGCGGCGCCGTGCGGCTGCGGGCGAATTCCGAAGCAACGTCCACCGCGGCGGTTCCATGGAAAGCGTGCAATTGGCTCCGGAATACGAAAACACCGCGATACGGGCCGCCCAGATTATAGGGCTACGCGTGGCGGGAGTGGATATGCTTGAGTCTTCAATAGGACCCCAGGTGATGGAAGTCAACTCTTCCCCCGGGCTGGAAGGCATTGAAAAATCAACGGGTGTCGATGTGGCCGGCGCCATCATAGAGGAAATCGAGCACCAGGTGCTCTTTCCGGATGTGGATTTGCGCCAGCGGCTGCGGCTGGCGGGCGGGTATGGCGTAGCGGAGTTTCCCGTGCACAACCTGCCCGAGCTGGAAGACAAAGCCCTGCGCGATACCGACCTGGCCCAGCGGAACATCAATGTCATCAGCATCACCCGGCCCGAAATGGTCATTCCCAATCCCCGCGGCGACGAAGTCATCCATACCGGGGATTTGCTGCTCTGCTTCGGCGACCTGCATGAATTGCGTACGATGATGCCGGAGAAAAAGCCGCTTAAAAAAATGCGCAAAAAGAAGCGCAAGAACAATGGGACGGATTAACACCACGCGCCGATTGGACCAGGAGATTCCCTCATGAAAACCGGCTCCCCGACTTCGAATGCGCCCAATCGGAAGCCCCTGATCATTGATGGCGAACAGATTCCCCTGGGCGCGACCCGCGATATTAATCTGAAGTTCAGCGAGAGCTACCTCGGCGCTCCGGTCTCCCTGCCTTTGCGTGTCATTCGCGCCCGGGAGCCCGGCCCCTGTATCTTCCTTACCGGTTCCATCCATGGCGATGAACTCAACGGTATCGGGATCATCCGCGAGCTGCTTTATGATCAGCCTCCTCCCCTGCGCTGTGGCACGCTGATCTGTATCCCCGTGGTAAACCTCTACGGCCTGGAGCACAACCGGCGCTATATGCCCGACCGCCGCGACCTCAATCGCTGTTTCCCCGGGCTGGAATCAGGCAGCCCGACCAGCCGTCTGGCCCACGCCCTTTTTCACGAGGTGGTCAAACAATGTGATTATGGCATCGACTTCCACAGCGCGGCCCTACGCCGTACAAACTACCCCAATGTCCGCGGTTCTCTGAGCAATTCCCAGGTGCGCGCGCTAGCCCAAGCCTTCGGTGCGGAGCTGCTGCTGGACTCCAAGGGACCGGACGGCTCTCTGCGGCGGACCTCGGTAGCGCATGGCGTACCGACCATTGTGGTTGAGGCCGGGGAGGTCTGGAAGATCGAGCCGGGCGTAGTGGACTTTGGCATCCGCGGTTGCCTCAACGTCTTTAAATGGCTGGGGATGCTGGAGGGCGCCCCCGAAAAGCCTTTGTTTCAAGTCAACCTGAAAAAGACGACGTGGGTTCGCGCAGACCGCGGGGGTATCTTGGGTTTTCATGCAAAACCCGGCGAACTCGTCGAGGAAGGCGCGATCATCGCAACCAACTACAACATCTTCGGCAAAGAACGCCGCACCCTAAACGCCCCCGTCAGCGGCATCGTCCTCGGCATGGCGACCATGCCGGCCGTCAAGCCGGGAGAACCTGTCTATCACCTGGCCGAACTATCCAGGCGCAGCTTCCGGAACATTGCCCGCGCCATGGAACGCCCACCGCAGGAAGAGCTGTACCACCGCATCCAGGACGACCTCGCCACCAATATCATCATCCAGGAACGCTGATCCCTCATCCACCCCGCAAAAAAGCTCCCGAACAGACAGGCGTCCGGGAGCTTGGGGGCAGTTTCTGATGTTTGGGTCAGGGTGATCTATCGCACTTCGTAGCGGAAGTTGAAGCGACCGTTGGGCGCCGCATCGCCGCTAACGTAGAAGTCCAGTATGTCCGGTTCTACCTCGGCGACATCACGGCCTTCGGCTTGCGCTTCGGCGTAAGGCTGCGCCATAAAGTTGTCCACCCACTTGAAGTCGATCGTGAAGGCGTCATCATCCTCCAGGCGCAGGGTGAATTTGGGAATCCCCAGCATCATCTGATTACCCGCCACCTGCATGGTCGGCGAATAGGCCGGCTTCCAGACCCAGTCCTGCAGGGCGATGCCGGGCAGATCGCCATGGGACTCCAGCAATGCAGTTGTGGCGTCCCGAACGACGCGGTTAACGACAAAGTTATAGCCGTGCCAGCCGGTATCGGCCTGATCATCGGTACTGAGGAAAAGCATCATCCAGTGTGGGTCGGTGTGTGCGGTAATGTCTTCGGCTGTCTGCACATAGAAATACAGATTCTCGGCGTCATGCGCTACCTTCATCTCTACCAGGTCATTACGCCCTGTGAAGTTGGTGTAGTGTGTATCGCCTAGTCCGGGATAATCCCGGTCGTAGACATCGCCGATATCGTCCAGAAAATGCGCAGGGACAGCGTCCCATTGTGCGAAGTCACCCTCGACATCAATGCTCTTTTCAACAGCCGTTTCCGGAGCGGGCCGGATGCCCTTGAAGCGGCGGATATTATCGGCCAGTTGCAGGTAGTAGGCGTCGCCATGCCCCCCGACCATCGGCTCTGCGTCCCGGCTGTATTCCTGGGTGAACATGTCCACGAACATCACCGGCAGGTCCACCAGGTGAAAGGAGTTCATCCGCATGGCAGTCCACTCGTTCCAGCCGCTGACATAGACGATATTGGGATCTTCTTCCAAGGCGCGGTCCCATTGTTCCTGGACATTCAGGCCATAGGCCACGGCGTCCTCGCGCTGATCCTTGTGTCCATTGTGCCAGCTCCGGCCGCGTACCCCCGGCTCACTGAAAGCGCAGAGACGATCGCCGGCGGCGTTCTGTGCGATGCCCACGCCCATCATCTCTTTTTCGCCCTTGCTGTTGTAATAAACATGCTGTGGAAAGACCTCCAACCAGCACCACATGTCTTCCAGTTCGTCGTCATAGCCCGGCCAAGTTGGCCCATCAAAATAACTCGGTTGCGTGCGGCGAAAAGTGAAGAAATCCAGCAGTGCTTCCGACTCGACACTGTCCGGGTTTGCCAACACCAGCGGCTTGCCTTCCAGTTTGTACCAGATCTCCTCATACAGTCCGGGACCGTAAAGGTAGTTGTAAATATCATTCACCACTTTGTTCGAGGAGAAGAAAGGCGTCATGAAGGCAATCTGCGGCGTATCGCCCCCATTCTTGCGTACAGCATCAAAGGCGCGGCACAACGCCATGACCTGGTCCTCATAGGCGTGTTGGTTGGTCGCGTCGAAGATGATGACATCCACCCCGACGTCGCTCAGCATTTGCGCATGCTTTTTGTAAACCCACTCATCAGTGGAAATGTAGTAGTCGAGCACCGGCTCACCCCAGTGATGAAAGTGATCCCGCGGCCCCCACGCAGGGTGCTCCGGATCCGATAGCGCGTTCGGATACGCCTCCAGGATTTTCGTGGTGTCATGCGGTCCCGTGGTCGAGTGTACGCCATGCCATGTGTGATAAAAAATTGCCACCGCCTTCTCCTCACGCGGGGCGCCGACCTCCTCATGGGAAGGCAGGGTGCGCCCCAGATGATCCGTGGCCACCCAGGTGTCCGGCATTGTGTCTCGCAAGCCTGAATCCGCAGCAGTCGCTATCGACGACATACCCAGTCCTCCCAGCACACAGCCTGCCGCCAGCAGCATGCCCGTTGTCCAATTCCTGTGCATTAAAAAAGTCTCCCTTGCGTTGATCTGATGGGCCAAAACAAGCCTGAATGGCCTGTTAATCGAAACGAATGGAAAAATGCGAACGAATATCTTTATCGGCCACTTCCATGGCCAGCGTGATGATTTTCTGAATGTTACTTTTGCTGTAATTGGTCCCAAGCCACCACCCCGGTGCTATCTCAATTGCATGCTGTTCACACAAATCCGGACGGCTATCATAGAGCTTGTAACGATCCCGATCCAGATAGCGACGTTTTCTTCCATGCTTACGAGCGGCAAATCGTTCCAGAAACCCGGAATCCTGTTCAATAAGAATATTGAAAACTGATGACATCAAGTCCCGCGCCGATGAGGTCGCTATCAACTGTCCCATAAAGTACAGCTCCTGACTTTTGGAATTCCTGGATTTTCGGCATTGTGGTTGCGTCTGTATGGGGATTTGTATTTTTGTCTGCTCAGATTGTGAAGGCAAAGAAGACGCTTTTGGCACATTTTTTTCTGGAGATAAACGCCGGGAGACCCGACTTTCAGAGGCAATGTCTTCTAAGAATCGGCTACACATTTCCAAGTCCGGTTTATACCCGCATAACACCTCAACCTGATCGGCCAGCATTTCCAACAACAAAGAATCCTGATCTGCAATCAACTTTTCCCAAGCACGAGGAATGGTCCTCTTTAAAGTCATGACCACCGTAGACTTCTTGTAGTCTTCACGAGCCGACTCCAAGGCCTTGCCGGAGCATATCGCATCATAGCGCAGGTAGCGCTTGAGGCGTTCTGCAGCCTCCCGGGAACTCCGCTCCAGCAAATCCAATTTGTAAAAACGACGTTCATCATAGCGACCTTGCTCCCCCGGGAGAAAGAAATTCCACTCTTGGCCATCGGTCAAAATAGCCATAGGCACGCCGATGTGAAACGCGTATTCAAAAAGTTGACGATCCGCCCCCTCAGACATCCCCACTTTTTTAACTTCGACGAACACAGCTACTTTATTGGGGTTGTTGCATAAGGCAAAATCAACGCGGCGCCCTTCGACAGAATATTCTGGTATCACCAGGGATGTGTCAAATACATTCCAATCCAGCGCACTTAGAATTCGCATCAAAATACCCTGAGATACAGCCGCTTCGCTCGTAAAGACACCTTGGCGCAATTGATCCTTTATGGTATCTATGGTAGCGATCAAGTCCATCCCCAATTCCCCTATGTCGTCATAAAAATATCGCCGTATGTCACTTTCCACTGATGCTTCGCTGCAGGTACGATGAGCTATGCCCGATCCCTTGGGTACCTTGACGTTCTTGCATTAAAATAACGGTTCAATCCCAGGTCCGCACCGGCCCTAACCTTACTGCAAGCTTTTCCGGGTTATCAAGTCCACGGCTCGAAACGGGATTAAAACGACCACCAATCGGCGACGTAGCCTGCGAATTATTGAAACGAATCCCGACAAATCTTGGTCATTTTCAAACCGGAAGGGCTTGATCCAAGAAACATGCTCCAATACAAATTATGCGAATATAGAAACACCCCTGAAAGGAGTGTTAATGTCCATAAATAAAGAAAAATTACTAGCGCTGAACTGGCACGAACTCAGCCCGGAAGCCGCACTGGAAAAGCTGGAGTCCAGCAAAGAAGGCCTCAGCAGCGAGGAAGCCAGAAAACGGCTGGAAGATTTCGGGCACAATCGGCTGCCGAAACAGGACCGCCAGCACCCGATTTTGCGCTTCCTGGGGCATTTCCACAATGTGCTGATCTATGTGTTGCTTGCCGCGGCGGTCATGACAGGCATGCTCGGCCATTGGCTGGACATGGTGGTGATCCTGGCGGTCGTTATCCTGAACGGGACCATCGGCTTCATCCAGGAAGGCAAGGCCGAGGCCGCGCTGGACGCCATCCGCAAAATGCTTTCGCTGGAGGCCTCGGTCCAACGGGACGGCGAACGCACCGAAG
>SKJD01000475.1 GCA_007116095.1 Candidatus Hydrogenedentota bacterium | reverse complement strand
GCCGCCATTACCCGGAGCGTGACCCTGGGCTTCTTCTTTTCCGCTTCGGCCTTGGCGGCGGTGGCCCTGGCGCCCATGCGCCTGACACGCGGGCTGTTACTCTGTCTGGTCTGGGCGGCGGCCAGCCTGGTCTGGGGTTATTACCTCGTGTACCTGCGCACCGATTTTGGGCCGACAATGCAGGAAATGGGCCGCGATCCCTACTGGTACCTCGCGCCCGGCGTGTTGCTCCTGTGCTGCGCTTTTGTCATGGCGAGTTGCGCCGCGCTTATATCGCTGTATCCCTTCCCCCGTTTCCGCGCCGTGCCATTCGCACTGTTTTTCTGCCTGATATTCGGCGGCCTCTTTTATGTGGGGGATGCCTTTGGCGTGTACCAACCCCAGCCGGTACTGGCGGGCGACGCGGTCCAGCAAACCCAACGAAGCGGTCGGCCAGGTATTCGACAGGTCAGTATTCCGATAGAAAACCGGGGCAACCGCCCGCTCTTTGTCACTTCCGAAACCAATGAAAAAACAGGCTACGTGGTGCAACTGGAAGCAGCGGAAGCGCCTGTCCTGGCGGCGGGCGCAGCGCCCCTGAACACCAGCCCCAACGCCTTCCGTATTGCCGATCGCCGGAGCTGGACCCCTATATCCCAAAGCGCCGACTACAATATCCGCATCCCAGGCGGCCAACAGGGCATGTTGCGTTTTGAACTACCGCCCGGTCGTTACGATGTCACGCTGCGTTCGACACAGCATCCGGACCGGATCGTACAATCGCTTCAACTCGATGTGGAGGCGCTCACGCCGGAAGAAACACCGCGGACCATCGCCCAGGCCGAAACAGCGGAATCGAGTTCCCTGCCTTTCCCCAATGAACATGTCCCCATGCGAGAAGAACGCTTGCAACCGACTTCAGAGACGGAAAGTGCAACAGAGGAACCTGAGTTTGCCGCGACTGATCCCGTTTCCGAACCAGGCAACGATCCGGCAACAGACACGGAGCTGGACGGTGCGGAAGAAGTGGTGGTGCAACTGCGCGGTGTCATGGACGGCGAACATACAGCCCCTCTTTTTGCGCTGTCGGTTCGGTATACTTCCGGGTCTGTCATCAATGACCGCTATTACCTCGGGCAAGAGATATACCCCCCCTGGGTGATTCATGAATTCAACCCCGCCCGTAAGACCTTGACCATTACCGACGGTGATCAATTGGTAATCATGGAGCGTGGTCGGGGCATACGCCTATCAGAAACAGGCGACTACCTCGGGGTCGAGTAGCTTCTTTCTATTGATGGCTCCTCACAAGAATCTGGGCAGCGAACCAGCAATATACCGAGGTGTTCAATGGAGATTCGCTCATACGATTTGTTCTCCCGAATCCGGCTGAACATGCCTCCGGACTCACCGTTCGGCCCATCGCCCAGGAAACGGATTTCGCTGCCTTCCGACCAGTCGCCCTCAAAGTGGGAATTGGGGCAGAAGGCTGAAGTCCAGTCGCGATAACTCTTATCCTCGATCATCACCCGCCAGACTTTCTCTCGGGGCGCGTCAATTTCTATGCTGTATTTGGTTTCTTCTATAATGTGCATCATCCTTATGGTGCATTGGGGTCCACTTGAAACAAGCCGAAGGTGTTGCCTTCGCAATCGACAAAATAGCCCTGCCAACACGTGGCGGGCACAGCGAATTTCGGTAAGGCGACCTGTCCGCCCCGGTCGAGGATGGTCTCGGCGACAGCATCAAAATCCGCCACCTCAAACGAGCAGACAAAGGCGTTTGTACCGCATTCCGGTGGCGGCGTGTTGGCGGGACGCTTGAGCATACCCCCGCCAGTCCCACCGGTGTCAATGCGCCATTATTCCACCGGCACGCCCTCCAACTTCTGAAAACGCCAACCCAGTGTAGCCTCATAAAACGCCATCGCGCGTTCCGGATCATCGGCTTGCATTTCGAAATAGAGGTGTCCGGGTCCATAAAGACAAAGTCGGCAGTCAGAACTACAAACTGCGCGTGGCGTGGTTGCATTTTTTCACATTCACACAACCGGAGTTCATAGGCCCAACTGCCGACCTGGACACGTAACGCATTACAGCGCCCTCAAAAAGGACACACCCTAATAGTACTACATCATGACTATGTGTACAACATTAAACCATCTGGTTTAACCAATGCAGGTTTTTTTTGAAGCGCACGGCATTACCGTGCAGGCGTCGGCGGGGTGCGCGGATGTTGTACATCTCCCGGATACAGGACCCCGTTCGGGGCAAATTCATGCAGCATTTCATGAAAGACGATGCCACCGGCGTTCATCGGGAATTGCCCGCCAACCGGGTAGCCCGGTGTACCGTCGATGGCGACGGTTTCGGTCACCTGTTGTGGCCAACGCACAAATTCCACGTGCCCATCCATGTACAGGATGTTGCAACCACCGGGCACATGGTTAAAATGGCCATCGTCGGCAATATTGTCCCATATGACCGGTATGGTGGACTGGGCCATAGCGCCCGCGCCCGGGTTATTGATGTCGGTAATGAAAAAGCGCTCCACCCCTTCGCTCAGGCGGGGGATGTTGATGCTCTCCGTAGCGGTCTGCATCACACCGTCCCGATACACCACGCTCACATCTTCAAAAATGGCGTAGCCGATTTCCAGCCCGAACAGCCAGAGGGCTTCCACCCGGGGAATGGTCGCAACCATGTCATCGGTAATGGTCCACCCCACATAGGTGTAGGGATGGTCACTGACTTCACAGGGTTCCACCACCCCGTTCTGGAAAAAGCCCTCCACCGCACGGTAGTTGTCGCTGCCGGTTTGGCCTTCATCCCAGGTTTCCAGAGCGGTGCCGCCATCCGGATTACTGGGGCAGATCAATACTTCAAAATCATTGAGGTAATCCGGGAACATCGCCTCGGTATCAAAAATCTGCTCCCAGGAAGCGATGGTGTTGTCGCAACGTCGGGTCTTGATGGGGGGGTACTGGTTGCCACGCGACTCATTGGCGTACATTTTCAGTGACAATCCCATTTGCCGCAGGTTGTTGGCGCAGGAAGCCCGACGCGCCGCCTCCCGGGCCCGGGCCAGCGCAGGTAACAAAATGGCTGCAAGAATGCCAATAATGGCGATTACGACCAACAGCTCAATGAGTGT
>SKJD01000397.1 GCA_007116095.1 Candidatus Hydrogenedentota bacterium | reverse complement strand
TCCCGGCGGTCCTGAAAAACACCATCGACTGGCTCAGCCGCAAACAAGGCGACGAGCCGCCATTGGCCTGTTTCCGGGGCAAGGTGGCCCTGCTCCTGGGCGCATCGCCAGGCGGATTGGGCGGCATCCGTTGCCTCGGCCACCTGAGCGTTCTGCTAACCGGCATCCAAGTGATGGTGCTGCCCGGCATGAAGTCCGTCCCCCACGCCGACAAGGTATTCAACGAGAAAGACGCGCTCATCGACGACAACCTGCGCGACGCCCTTCAGGAACTGACCCAAAAACTGACCAACCTCTTGTGCAGCCGCCCCGCCTAGCACACAGGTAAATACCTCAAATCAGCGCGAGCGAATATTTCGTTGGACGCTGTGGCGTTACATTCACCACAGCGTCCCTCCATGCTCACATGCTCACAGGGGGTTAGCCGGCTCTCATCAGTCCTTCAGACCGCTGAGGTCCACTTCCAAGCTGCGGTTTTCGCGCATCATTTCATCCCAGGTCAACACGCCCCCACGCTCGGCGGCGTCCCGCCCGAGGATTGTGGCATAGGTGGCGTTAAGGGAGGGTTGGACAGTCGGGTTGCTGTAGTCACCGGCGCGGATGGCGTCATGGAAGCTGTCCACATTCCGCAACGCACCGCCCTGGTAGAGGTTAATGACCTCGCCGCCTTCAAAGTCGTCGTTACCGGGCATGTGGACTTCCCCGATGTACTCCGTGCTGAGGTGGCCGTCCGTGCAAAGGCCGATGGAGTTGCACTTGTAGTCGTAGCGATTGGCCATGTGCGCACCCCGGTAGTCCATGATAAGCCCATCTTCAAACTGATAGCTGACCGAGTAAACGTCATGCGAATCACCGTTTGCATTGTTCCGGGCCCGGTGGGAAGTCCCCATGGCGCTGATGGGCTGTCGCTCGCCCAGCATCCACAGGCCGACATCCACGGCATGCACCCCGGCATTGACCATATAGCCACCGCCGATGGCGTTGTCATTCACCCAGATCAGGCTTTGCAGGCGGCTCTCGATGTTCTCGGTCAGGGGCGGGTCCGGGAAGCCGGCATCGGCGTAGTCCGAGAAGACCATGGTCTGTCGCCCGATTTCTCCAGCGTGCATCCGTTGAATGCCCTCGTTGAAGAGCGGATCCGTCCGGGTCTGGAAGTCGACTAGGAAGACCAAGCCTTTTTCCTGGGCTTTCGCCGCGGCTTCTTCAACGCGCCGGTTGCCAGGCACATCGCAGGCCAGGGGCTTGGCGATAAAAACGTGTAGCCCCGCATCCACCGCCGCTTCGACGTGATCCGGAAAGCAGTAGGACGGCGTTTCCAGGAAGATAGCCTCAATGCCACTATCGATCACGCGCTTGTAGCCGGAGAGGCCGCTGTAGCGGTGGGCTTCCGGGATACCCAGTTGCTGGCCGACACCATCCGCTACTTCGGAAAAGTAATCCGCGCCGGCGTGAATTTCATAGCCACCGTGGTCAAGCAACATATAGCTGATCAGGCGGCCCCGCGCTCCGAGTCCGACAACGCCGACCTTGATTCGGCTGTTCGCCTCCGCGCCAAAGGCCATTCGGGGTTGCATCATGGCAAAGGCTGTCAGGGCGCTACCCTGTACAAAACCCCGGCGTGTGATTCCCTGTTTCGTCATACGGCTCGTCTCCTTGTATTTCACGTTGTAATTCCCGGAAGCAGCCCCCGGCTCCCGATATCACAGCACCAGATGATAATCCGTGATTTAGCCGCGCCTCCAGCACTCAGCCGGGGAGGCTTGCGCCAGTTTTGAGCACCGGGCCGTCTTTGGGCAAACACACCGAAAAGCAGGCCCCGCCGGATTCCTGGTTACGCACTGTGATGCTGCCCCCGTGCTCCCGGATTATCTTCCGGGTGACGGCCAGGCCCAATCCCGTACCCCGGGAGCCTTTCGTCGAAAAAAACGGATCGAATATCTGGTCTTTCACGGCTATGTCGATACCCGGCCCGTTGTCACAGACCGTGATCAGAAGATTCTCCGGATCAACCTGCTCAGCCCGGACTTGTATGCGTGCTTCAGGGCAATCCTGCAAGGCGTCCGCGGCATTTGCGAAAAGGTTCAGGAAGCAACGATACAAGGCCTCCTGGTCAACATAAATGGTGTCCTGCGCCTTATCGGTATCCAGCACAAACGCAATCCCCCGGGACTCGTAAAACTCGGCAAGCGACTCGTGGGCTTCGCGCAGGATTGTCTCAATGGTGCAGGATCGCCGCAGTGGCTCGCGGGGCTTTGAAAAGGACAGCATGTCCTGCACGAAATTCGCAATACGGCGGGTGCTGCGCTTGAATACGGGCAAGGTGCGTTGAAGTACGTCGAGATTGTTGCGCGCCAGGCCCATTTCAATCAGATCGACGCTGCCGGTCAGTCCGGTGATGATGTTTTTAATGTAGTGCGAAAGGCCCGTCATTGCCTGGCCGATGGCGGCGAGTCGCTCGATGCGCAGTTGTTCCTTGATGAGTTGGGCATTGACGATGGCGCTGGCAGCCAGGTTGGCGAACATCTCCAGCACCCGCATGTCCAAATCCGTGAAACTCGCCTCTTGCCGCTTGTTCAACACTTCGATCACGCCGATCAAATGCTCCTTTTCCAGCATGGGAACAGCCAGCAGGTTGCGCGTCTGGAATTGGCTGGCGCTGTCGGCTTCCCGGTAGAAGCGTGGGTCCTGTTGAGCGTCATCAACGATGAGGGATTTGCGCTGCTGAGCAGTGACCCCGGCAATGCCCTGTCCCAGCTTGAGGCGAACCTCGCGCTTCAGCGCTTCCTGGTTTCCCGAGCTGCCGAGGGCGACATGGAAAAACAACTCCTCGGCTTCTGCATCAAAGAGCATAATAGACGACGCCTCGGCATCCGCCACCAATCGGCTTTCCTCGGTGATGCGCTCCAGTAGTTCATCCAGATCGGTGATGGCGGCTATCAGGCGATGCACCCGATACAGGGCCTCCACCATGCGCTTCACCTCGTCCGGGGGCGCGGTGTCCAGCCATTGCATACTTTCTCTGAATTCCACGATCAATCTTCCCCCTCAAGCGCTTCATCCAGCCGACGTTCCAGACCGGGCAATGCATGCACCATTACATCCGCCACCGCCCGCAGGCTTTCACCACAGAGCTTGTCGAT
>SKJD01000305.1 GCA_007116095.1 Candidatus Hydrogenedentota bacterium | reverse complement strand
CATCCACCGGGGCTGCTTTCTCGGCCGCCACCAATTGTTCCGTACGTTCCAGATGTGCAGTCAAGGTTTCCCGGGAAAAGCGCGTGGAAGCAATGACCTGCTGCTGCGCCAAAATGCTGTAATAGAGGCTCGTTACATTGAAGACCAGCTCTTTTTGTGTTTGGGCCAACTGACGTTCTGCCGCTTCTGCCAGCAACTGTGTTGCCTTGAATTCATTGACCAGACGCCCACCGGCATAGAGCGGCAGACGCAGCATAACATCGGATGCAACAATGCTCCGGGTGTAATAGATTGACTGCCCGCCCCCCGTCGGCATGCCCAGTCGCTGATTCTCCAGATGTCGGCTTACGCTACCGCTGAGCTGTATGTTCGGCAGGCGCTGCGCCCGGCTCAATCGGATATCGGCTTCAGCGGCTTCGCTATCTGCGTTGACCGCCTGCAATTCAGGATTGTGCGCCAAAGCCAACGCGATACAATCCTCCAAATGCAATTCCTCCTGCAGCCATGTCTCTGGCGAAGTCACGGCTCCATTTTCGGGAGGCACATAGACAGCCGGGGCTTCCCGGGTATATGGGGGGCTCGAGGTATTGCCATACGGGGTAGTGGGTGAGAGTGTCGCACAACCACTGATAAATAGCACACCATACAGTATTCCCAGCCATAAGAATCCCCGCACTATGACGCTTTCCCCCAAGGCATTCGATTTACTATGTTCCATGTCAACTCCTGGTTCCCAGCCACATGGCTTATCATGTATATACTAAGGCGTTTCTCGCCAGCGCTCGCCTGTACCCTTGCCGGAAAAGCCGAACATCCGCCCCGGCCCCGCACAAGCGCTGCTTTCCAGCATCATTTCGAAAAGTTTTGCTTCCTGTTCCTCTGTCAGAATCGCCTTCTCCTTCAGCAAATGCGACACCACCATTTCCTGCATGGTGGCCTGGTGATCACGCACTTCGGCTTTTTTCACCTCAATGGCATCCAGGTCCAGTTCCGACGCCGCAATGAGTGCGATCATTTCCCGGCGGTGCGCCTCCATCTCCTGACAGAATTGCGCCAGATTTTGCTGCAACGCGATTAACTCCGGCTCCAGCACCTCCCATTGTTCATCGCTGACCTGGAGCGCCCGATGCAAGGGACACCAGACGCCTTCTTTCAGACGTTCATGGCCGCCTGAGCGGAGTTGATCACCCACGACCTGAACAGACCAGCTTCCGATAAAAGCAATGTTGAGCGCGACAGACAACACGATCAGCGTGGGCGCCACCCATGATTTATGCAGCATACTCATGGTTCGGTCCTTTGCGTTTCCAGTCCCAACAGATTGATGTAACTGGCGGCCAACGAAGCATCTGGCAGATCCCCCAAGACACGGAATGCCTGTAGGCTATTCATACCTTGGGGCGCTGGCTCCAGATTACGGGAGGCAACAAGCGGCGGGGAGGCGGTCGTCCCCATGAGGCTACCAAGCCCCAGACCGAACAGCAAGGCAAGCACCGCGGCGCTGCGCATGGCGACAGTCGCCGTGCGCCACCATGCAATCGGCCCCAAGGTCACCTCCGTGGTCTGCCTGCTTTGCAGACGCGCCTGTTGCATGACATTACGCGCCAGGCGTTCTGGCGCCGCTGGTGTTTCCGGGGCTTTCAGCAAAGCCGCTGCAATCGTATCCAGATCGGCCAGGCGTGCCCGGCATGCCGCACATTGCTGGAGGTGCCGCAGCACTGCTATACGCTTTTTCTGCGGAATTTCACCCCGGGCATACCCGGCCAATTGCTTGCTCATGTCATTACAATGCATCTTCATTACTCCTATAAACGGATGAATTAACCCAATCCCCCTCGTTCATGAAAAGTATTTTTATTCTTCCTCAAGAAGCGAATGGAGCAAAGGTTCCAGGCGCTTACGTGCACGGGCCAGCATGCGCTCGATACTTTTGGGGCTGGTTTGAAGGATTTCGGCGATTACGATGTTGCTGAGACCTTCAAAGTAGCGCAGCACAATGACCAGGCGGTGCTTCTGCGAAAGTTGCTCCAAAGCGTCCTGAATTAGCTGGTTACGCTCTCGTTGGATGGCGGATTCCGCCTGGGATAGCCCTGGTGCGTGTACGGGCGGCAGGGTATCGGTGGGTTGGGGACGTTTTTTGCGGGCGAAGTCGATACAGCGTCGGGTGAGCACCCGGTAGAAATAGGTGCGAAAGGTTGCCGTTGGGCGGTAGCGCGGCGCCGCATCCAGAATGCGTAGAAAGGTGTCGGAGACGAGGTCTTCCGCTTCTGTAGCATCGCTGCAATAACGGTACGCCACGGACCAGGCCGCTGTTTGGTAACGCAGGAAAAGCTGCTCGAAAGCCTCGATGTCGCCTTCGGCAACAGCCGACATAAGGGTCTCGTCGCTGACTGCCACCTCTGACACAGATATTCATCCTTCTCAAAGCATCCCTGGACACATCACAAGCCCAATCACGCCCTGAGTAAACCTTGTTAAAACAACAAAATCAGGAATAGGCTTAGCGGATGCGGAAGGCGTGTGCGGGGTTTGCCTGGACGAGTTGCTGCCATTCGGCGTCGCTGAACCCGGCGTCTTCCAGGGCGCTTTTCATGTCGGTAAACAGGGTGTCGAAAGCTCGGAAGTCGCCGCCGCCGGGTTCGCCTATGCTGTACCAGCCGGCGTCGTGGGAGACCATGACTTGCTCGAGGCGTCCTTGGTCGCGGTGGTGCAGCAGTAGTTCGCGGTGCAGGGGTAGCGAGTCCGTACTGAGCCCGTCCAGCTCGATCCAGATTCCCGCGTCGGCGACCCGATCCTGTACTTCGGTATCGTTGACGGTGTGCGCATGGACCCAGATGAAAGCGTCGCCGGGAAGGTCCTCTTCGGCCAGCACCTCCAACGTTTCCAGGATAGAGGTGGCGTCGGTGGTGTGGGAGGCGATAACCAGGCCGGTTTCATGGTGGGTTCGGGCGGCAGCCTGGAGCAGCTTGCGGTCGACCTTACTGAGGGGGCCAGGGTCGACGGCGGTCTTAATAAAGCCGGGCAGGATGCCGGTGTCCTCAATGCCTTCACGGGCTTCGCGAATCCAGCGGGCGGCGAGTTCATCCGCGGACTCCGTAAAGGCATGGGGCGGCAGGAAGTTGTCCTGCGCCGCCCCATAGTAGCCGGT
>SKJD01000032.1 GCA_007116095.1 Candidatus Hydrogenedentota bacterium | reverse complement strand
TGGTACTTTCAGACGCACGGCCACTACCCGGAAAATCTGGATGCGTTGACGCCGCAGTTCCTGGACGCCGCGCCCGTGGACCCCTTTCGGGCTGAGCAACCAGTTGGCTATTTCGTATCGGAAAAGGGCGCCATGTTCTATGCCTTGGCAAGCAAACGCCAACAGGAGCGTGAAGCGTCGTACAGAAGCAGTGGCGACCTGGAGGCATTGGAGGAGATGCTGACCGAAGATAGACTCCGTGGAGCTTCCATGCGCTTTGGTGAGTACCTGATCGACGATTATCAGGACGATGACGCGAAAAACCATTTCGAGTCGCCGCCTGAGTCGGAAGCGGCGCCCGTGTTCCACTGACGATGCCCCGCCCGTCGCATGGGGGCGCGGCGTTGCGCTACAATGGCCGGCATGCGGGTTCTGTGGTGCAATGGGCCGACAGTGTCTGCGTAAATATGGGGTTGACGACGAGATAGCAGGCCATTATGTCAGAGGAAAACCGGTCGGCGGACAGCGCGCCACAGAAGTTCGGGATGTTCGGGGGCGTATTTACCCCGAGTCTCCTGACCATCCTTGGGGTTATCCTGTTCCTACGCTTCGCCAATGTGGTGGGGGAGGCCGGACTCTGGCATACCTTGCTCATCTTGTTGGGGGCGAAGTCGATCTCGCTGGTAACGGGGCTATCGGTCGCATCCATTGCCACCAACATGCGCGTGAAGGGCGGCGGCGCCTACTACCTGATCAGCCGCAGTCTCGGGGTGGAGTTCGGCGGGGTCATCGCCGTCTTTTTCTATGTTTCGCAGGCGGTGGCCGTGACCCTGTACGTGGTTGGTTTTACGGAAGCCTTTTTCTCTGCCTTTCCCGAAGTGGCCTTGTCCTTTCGCACGGTGGCGACGATTACCAATATTGTCGTTTTCATCTGTGTATTTATCGGGGCGGGCTGGACCATCCGCATGCAATATGGCATTCTGGCCATACTGCTCCTGTCCCTACTATCGTTCTTCGTGGGGGCGGGACAGGGCTTTTCTGTTGAAACACTTTCGGTCAATCTCTCGCCCGAACGCGGGCCGAATTACTCCTTCTTCGTCGTCTTCGCACTCTTTTTCCCGGCGGTAACCGGGATCATGACCGGCGTTAACATGTCCGGTGACCTAAAAGAGCCGAACCGCGCTATCCCCAAAGGCACCTTTGCAGCGATAGCTTTCTCCGCGCTGATCTATGTGATCATGGCGGTGCTCCTGGCGGGCAGTGTACCGCGTACGGTGCTGGCGGGGGACCGCTTTGTCATGATGGAATACGCCTGGTTCGGGGGGATCGTCTATGCCGGCGTTATTGCGGCCACCCTCTCCTCGGCGCTCGGCAGCATGATGGGCGCCCCGCGGATTCTACAGGCCTTTGCCCGGGACAACATTTTCAAGCGGCTGCGCTACTTTGGGGCGGGAAGCGGCGCCTCGGCGGAACCACGTCGCGCCATCGTGCTGACCTTTCTGATCGCTCAGATCGGGGTGATGGCCGGTGACCTTGACACCATTGCCCCCATCATCACCATGTTCTTCCTCATGACTTACGCCACGATGAATCTCGCTTGCTTCTATGAGGGCCGCTCCCGCAACCCCAGTTTCCGCCCGACCTTCCGCTACAACCATTGGTCCATCGCGCTGCTGGGGGCCCTGAGCTGTCTAGGCGTCATGCTGCTGGTCAACTATATATGGGCCGTCATCGCGCTGTTCCTGGGCGCCGCCCTGTATTTTTTCATCGCCCGCGCGGAAATCCAGGTGCGCTGGGGTGATCTCCACGGCGGCGTCGCTTTCCAGCGCGCCCGCAAGGCCCTCCTGCGCCTGGAGCGGGAAAGCTATCACCCCAAAAACTGGCGGCCGTCCATCCTGGCGCTGACCGGCCCGGCAACCAACCGCCTGCACCTCGCAGAGTATGCCTGCTGGTTTACCGTCGACAGCGGGGTTGTGTCCATCGGGCAGGTAATTCGTGGTGCGCTGGACGACCGCCTGGAACGCCGGCGGGAGGCGGAAATTATCCTGCGAAAATTCATCCTCCGGGAAGGGCTCCCGGCGTTTCCTGTGGTCATTGTGGAGGAGGACCTCCATGCGGCCCTGAAGGCGCTCTTGCAATGCCACGGCATTGGCGGCATGCGCCCAAACACCGTGCTGTTGGGCTGGAG
This sequence comes from Candidatus Hydrogenedentota bacterium, assembly GCA_007116095.1. Classification (GTDB taxonomy): domain Bacteria; phylum Hydrogenedentota; class Hydrogenedentia; order Hydrogenedentales; family SCBR16-9; genus SCBR16-9. The sequence goes on along the minus strand of SKJD01000032.1, from coordinate 987 downwards.
CAAAGACCCGGGGAAGTCGCTCATTTTCCACGAGAGCATCGAGACCGTGAAGGAGATGCAGCGGAGCCTGATTCTGGTCGCCACGGAGCAGGAGAAGGAAAAGATATTCATTCCAAACGGCTACATTAACCTGTGGTGGGAGACGGAACAGGATTTTCACCTGATGCTGCTCCTGGCCTTCATGCTCAAGAAGAACCGGGAGTGGCGGGACCATCCGCTTCGGGTTTTAAGGCCGGTTTCGCCCAAGGCGGACCAGGAGAACATCGAGCGGGAAATGCGGGAGATATTCGACTATGCCCGCATCGACGCCGAGCTCTGCCTGCTTCCGACAGAGGAGCCCCTGGAGGCGATCCGGAAATGCATGCAGCCTTCGGCCATCCTCTTTGCTGGCCTGGCGCACCTGGAACAAGATCAAGATCAGGAGGCGGATGATGCCGAAAGCGCCGAAATCGACTGGCCCTATATGCGCCGTATCGTCGAACTGCCGGGAGATGTCATTATCGTATACAATGCCGGAGAAGTGACCCTGGAAGCCTGATGCCGTGGGGGCAAACCTTGTGTTCGCCCAATGTTAACCACGGAAAGCACGGAAAACACAGACGCGTGAGCTGACTGTAGGCATATTCATCCGTTTGGACATAAAATTGCAGGTTTTGTAATGCAACAGAAAGGAGGGCCTGTGCGGGCTGTAGTGCAACGGGTGAGCAGCGCCTCGGTGCGGGTGGAAGGTGAAGTCGTCGGTGAGATTGCCGTCGGGCTGATGGTGTTGCTGGGCGTGGACGAAGACGACACGCCCAAGGATGCGCAGTACATTGCCGACAAGATCGTGGGGCTGCGTATATTCAACGACGACGCTGGCAAGTTCAATCTTTCACTGGCGGATGTCCAGGGCGCGGTGCTGCTGATCTCGCAGTTCACCCTGCACGGCGATTGCCGCAAGGGGCGTCGGCCCTCTTTTATCAGGGCGGCGCGTCCGGAAACGGCGAT
>SKJD01000027.1 GCA_007116095.1 Candidatus Hydrogenedentota bacterium | reverse complement strand
GGTAATTGTCCGCTATCATGGAATTGGGATAATCCGACGACATGAAGTTGATGTCGGCATCCTGATGCATCGAATCCACGGAAAGATCCGGAATCGCCGCCAATACCGGGTGGTTGCTCAGGCGTTCCAGGTCACGTGGGGATCGCACTTCCTGATCGGTCAATTCCCTCAAGAATCCCAGCATGAAAGCCAGTCCGAAGGAACCCATGATCGCCAATATCGAAAAGCGTATATTGCGGGCGAAGGAACGTCCGGACGACACATTGGCTGCGGTGGCGAGTTGCACCCGCGCCGGCGCATTGCTCTCCAGATTGATCTCAGATATCTGCCGTTGAATGTTCTGCAGCAAATTACGTGTTTGCTCCTCGCTGCTGCGCAATTCTTCCAGTGCCGCACGCTCGGAAGCTTCTTGCTCCCTACGTTCTTCGATGTTCTGATTGTACAGTGCTAGTTCCTGACGATGTTCTTCCAAACGATTCTGGGCTTGGGCTAGATCATTTATCGCCGACTGGCGGTCCATCTCTTTTTGCGCCAAGACGGTGCTTAACATTTCGCTTCGAATTTGCTGGTTAAGCAGCTTCATGCTTTCGCGCATGCTTTCAATTTCCAGGCGCTTGGCCCGTAACATGGGCGAAGAATCCCGCTGGCGTTGCTCCATCAAGCGAAGTTCGGCTTCTTGGGTGGCCAGATTACTGCTGAATTGGATCAATCGGCCATCTGAATTTATTCTGGCCTCAATCTCAAATTCGTATATTGGACGTTCAGGATTATCCAGATAAGTTTCTTGCAGTTGATGAATTCGATCAATTTGCGACGCTATCCCAGACAGCGTATTTTCAAGCTGAGAAACACGATCTTGCGCATTCATCAAGTATTCACGATACATATCCCCTTCCGTGCGAAACTCAAAGACAGGCATTTCTGTATCATAGCGACTAAGCTGACTCTGGCGCTGGGCGATCTGCCGCAGAATGAGCTCTAGCTCAAGCTGCAAGGTCTCTCGGGTGCGTTGCAGGATTGCCAAGCGATCTCCACCAGCTTCCGCGGCAGAGCGCTCGGCGTAGGCGAGGTATTTCGTGACGACCTCGTCCAAAATCGCCTGCGCCGCCATCGGCTCCTCCATCTCCAATGTCACCTCGACCAACTCACTGTTTCCTCTCGTTCCTGCATTTATATGCGAGCGAAGATAAGGGAGTGGCGCTTCAATATCTGCCAATGCCGGCAATGTTTGAATATGCGGTTCCTGCAAAACCTCTTCAAGTATGGTCCGGCCGGTAATCATGGAGATTTCTGTGGCGACAAATTGACGATACGGCGTATTATCTATCGCTCTACTACCTTGCAACACCCGCGGGGTTACCGAGAAAAAACGAATTTCCGCAGTAGCGACATAAGTAGGCGTAATCATGAACCAAGCCAGGGCCACTGTGGGTATCGACAAAAGAATCCCGATGGCCAGAATCATTGGCGCACGCAATATCAGCATGCGTTTCAGATCAAAATCCGGGGCTCTACCGTGACTGCCACCACCGTATTCTTGTGTATCAATAATCGTACTGGAATGCGTACGCGATTGTGAGTATTCGCTCGACATCTGGGCTCCTAATCAGTCACCAATGATTTAATTGGCTTGGAATATGGGAAATGAATCCCCGGTAAAGGCGGATAAGTCACGTAAAGTTTGTAGCGTGGCAAGGGTACTGTTTACACCAGCACCAGGCACATCACCAAACAAACGATCAAAGCGCTCCTTGGTGTAATACGCGTCATAAGATTGCATGTAGAGGCTCAACACCTGGGAGGTCAGGCTCAATGCGGGCGAGATGGTACCGGTTACCCGGGTAACAAAAGTGCGCAAGTTTTCCATGCGACGGCGTGGAAAATACACAATATCCCCTGCTTCGATGAGAAAATCTTCGCCCGTACGCAGCATCTGACGTACGTCTAGCAGCAAAATCCTTCGTGAGCCGTCCGACATCTCACGCATCAGCACCACCTGATTCAGGCGCGCTGTCGTTTCCTGCAAACCGCCGGTATTGGCGATAAGCTGCAACAACGTCATGCCTTCTCTGATGGGCACCACAGCCTGTCGCCCGGCCTCACCCAGAACGTAAACCAAGTTGATGCCTTCCGGGACATAGACCACGTCATCCGGGTAAATGGGCATGTCGGAGAGATGTTCGCCCGACTCCTGCAGACCCCGCAAATCCGCCTCAATGACATTTCTGTGACCGTCCTGATGGCGAATAACAAATGCCTTAACCAGTTGCCCCTGGCCCCCTTCAATGATATTTCCGCCGCCGCCACCTGTTTGAGATCTACGCATCCCACCGGCAGCGGTAATGGCTTCAAGCAAGGTCATGGGCTGAACATAGGGGAAAACAGATGGGCTCTGGACATCCCCAATCACCATAAACTGCTGACTACGGGCTTCCAGAATGGTCATACTGACTTCGGCGTCGTAATACAGCTCAGAATACGCCTCGCGAAGCAACATCGTGGCTTCGGTGCGGGTCAAACCGGCTACCCGAATATCGGGAATCCAGGGAAGGGAAATATATCCGTCATGGCGCACCATCACCTGGGCGCTCAGGCTGGGGTCATCAAAGGATACAAAGCCCAATTGATCGCCCGCCCCAATCCGGTACTCGGAACCATAAAAATCCATGTTCATACGGGCATGCTCTGCATCATCCCCATAAGGCTCTTCCAGACCAGGCCCCGATTCCGCACCATCGAACATGGGTGCAGACACGTCCTCTGTCGTTGAGGTAGCTTGGGCATCCGATGCCGTATCTGTGGCGTCAGCGACTTCTAAGGTCGTGTTGGCAGGGGCATCGTTCTCACTTATGAGACCTTCCTTACGCGCCTCTGCCTCTTGGGCTTCCAGCTCGGCCCGGGTCAATACGACCTCATCTTCGATGGCCCTTCCCCCTTCGCTACCAACACGCACCACCGGTCTGTCCGAATAATTGGAACAGCCTGCTCCCAGTAGGCCAAAACACAACAACAGTGTCAGCGCCCCAGCAAACCACCCCGATTTTATATGTAGATTTACCATATTGCCCTTCCGCCTACGAAAATACACGCGCTTCGCCAATTTTATATGGCTCCCATACCGGTACACACCCCAAAAGCACAATCTTTCAACTTTCCGCCATCTTCAAGTTTCTTTTTGCTCTCTCACATTCGGCAGGCAACTCCAAACGCTTGAAAAACGCGCTTTTTGTTGCTTATATTCCGTTTTTGTGCGGTTAAAATCATGATCGCTTAAATTTCATGAATACAGCCGCAATAAAGTTACATCGCTACAGCCTGTACGTTGAGCGAATATTCATTATGGCCACAGATATTACCATGCGAATCTGCACACCCTACCACAAACCATACTGTGCCAGTACTTTTTTTGTTACCTTCGAAGGGTGGCGATTACACAAAACAAAGCTGCCACCCTTCGAAATCATGTATTTTATGGATTTTATCGAATATAAAAAACGTCAACGTTCTACATTTTAGCAGACTGAGACTCCATTAATACAATCAGCAATCAAGTCGGCGGATGCACTATAGTCACAATGTGGCTTTTGGACAGATAGTGCAACGAAAATCTCTCATATTCTTATTGCATTATACCCAACATAGGCCAACATGCAAAATATTCGACCATTTCTTTGCTAATTTTATGGGAAACAGCTCCCAAGTTACCTGTCTGCGCCCGAAACCTTCCATTTGTTCACCCCACCCAAGGAGAACATGCACCTGCGGGCCGCTTTACGCTATAATCTGCTTTTCTGTGTTCAACGACCCAAGGGAGGTTTATTCCATGTATATAGGACGCATCGTGGCGGCAGGCCTGACCAATACTGAGCAACTTTATGCCGGATATCGGGTTTCCAGTCGCTCGTTCCCCAACCGCACAGCGGTATTGGGTGAAGACAAGGTCAGTATCGTGCCAAAATCCGGTCATGAGGCCGATATCCACAAGAATCCCTATATTGCCTACAACTGCCTGCGTATAGTTTGTGACGGCGAGGTCGCCGTGATGACCAATGGCAGCCAGACCGATCCCATCGCGGAAAAAATAGCACAGGGGATGCCTGTCCGGGATGCATTGGCGCTTACTTGCCTCAGCATGGACTATGAAAAGGACCAGTACAACACCCCACGCATTTGTGCGGTCGTTGACAAGGTCGACCAAAGCGCCTGGTTGGCGATAGTCCGCGATGATGGCCTGGAGGTTCAGCGACTCCCGCTGAAGCCCGGCACTTTCTTCTACGTGGCCACCTACGAAGAAAACCACATTGACCGGGCATTTTCTGGCGAGTGCAGTCCGGAAAACGCCGAGGCTCTCTGTAAGTTCATGCTTTCCGGCGGTGTATTTGCGGAACGCACGAATCCGGTGTCTGCGGTGTCTGTTGTGGCGACTGATACCGGCTTTGATATGGCTGCCCAGGACTTTGGCCAATAATACGCTAACTTGCCTCTAACAATTCACACCTTCGCTATCGTATAGCTACGTATCAAAATACAAGATCGTTAACCCTACCGGAGTTTTGCCCCGATGTCTTCCGATGTGTATACCTCCCCCCTGGTCGAGCGCTTTGCCACTCGCGATATGATTCAGCTCTGGAGTCCCCAACGAAAATTCTCGACATGGCGGCGCTGCTGGCTTGCCCTGGCCGAAGCCGAAAAAGAGCTTGGCCTGAATATTTCCGAGGAACAACTGGATGAGCTGCGCGCCCACCTGGAAGACATTGATCTGGAAAAAGCCCGGGCGTACGAGCAGCAGACCCGTCACGACGTCATGGCCCATATCCATGCGCTGGGAGACATCGCCCCCAAGGCGAAGCCCATCATTCACCTGGGCGCGACGAGCTGTTACGTCGGTGACAATACGGACCTGATTCTCATACGGGAAGCACTGGGGCTGGTGCTGACCAAGGCCGTCGCCGTATTGCAACGCCTCAAGGCCTTTGCCCTGCAATGGAAAGACCTTCCCACGCTTGGCTATACACACTACCAGCCCGCACAGGTAGTGACGGTCGGCAAGCGCGCCTGCCTCTGGGCCCAGGACTTGCTCCTGGACATTGAGCAGCTCGAATTTCAGCTTGCCAACCTGCGCTGTCGGGGCGTCAAGGGCACCACAGGCACGCAAGCCTCCTTCATGGCGCTCTTTGACAACGACGGCGAAAAGGTCCGCAAGCTGGACCAGTTGGTTGCGGAAAAGCTGGGCTTCGCAGCCTCGTATCCCGTGACCGGCCAGACCTATCCCCGCAAAGTCGACACCCTGGTGCTCCAGGCGCTAGCGGGCATCGGCGAAAGCGTACACAAGTTCGCCACCGACATGCGCCTGCTTCAGAACCTCAAGGAGGTCGAAGAGCCTTTCGAAAAGACCCAGGTCGGCAGCTCGGCCATGGCCTACAAACGCAATCCCATGCGCAGCGAGCGCGCCTGCGCCCTAGGGCGTTTCCTCATGGTGCAGTCCCTGCACGGCAGCTTCACGACCGCAACCCAGTGGTTTGAGCGAACCCTCGACGACTCCGCGATTCGCCGCCTGAGCTTGCCCGAGGCCTTCCTGGCGGCGGACGCCGTGCTCAACCTTTACCTGAACATCATGGAAAACCCCGTGGTCTATCCCAAGGTTATCGAAAAGCACCTCTGGGCGGAACTCCCCTTCATGGCCACCGAAAACATCATCATGGCGGCGGTGCGTCGGGGTGGCGATCGCCAGGAACTGCACGAAATAATCCGGAAGCATTCCCTGGCGGCAGCCGCCCGGGTCAAGGAAGAAGGCGCCGAAAACGACCTGCTACAGCGTCTGGCCGATGATCCGGATTTGGACATGACCCTGGAAGAGATTGAGGCGGTTTTGGATATGAAGGAGTTCGTGGGTCGCGCCCCGGAGCAGGTCATAGAATTCGTGGACGACTACATTGATCCCGTGCTGGACCGCCACCAGGAAGCTGCAACAATGCGCTCCGATGTACGGGTCTGACGCCACACATCTGTAACCGGCCTGACTTCTAGCCTAATAAAATGGTATCCCGACATGCCCGCTTCCAACTACGCGCTTATCGTGAATCCGCATTCCGCCCACGGGCGCACCGGGCGGGACTGGGCGAATCTGGAGCGGGCATTTCACACGGAATTGGGAGCGGTTGCGGTCTTCCACACGGAAAATCCGGGGCATGCCACAGTCCTTACGCGTCAAGCCTTGCATGCGGGCTATTCCAATGTCGTCAGTATCGGTGGCGACGGCACCCATTTCGAGGTGCTGAACGGCTTTTTCGAGGGTGAGGCGCTGATAAACCCGAAAGCCAGGCTGGGCATTTATCCCTGTGGCTCTGGAAACGACCTGGCGCGTTCGCTGGGCATTCCCTTGGTGCGCCGGCTCAGTCCAGCGTATTTGCGCGAATCCCCCACCCTGATGGCCGATATCGGCCAATTGGAATTTTCCACTGCGGATGGACAGACCGGGCACTGTTACTTCCTGAACAGTGTCCATATCGGTATCGGAGGCCTGATTTGTGCGCGTGTCAACAAGCACGGCAAGCCATGGGGCGGCTTTCTCTCTTATCTCTGGCATACCCTCATCGCATTGGGGCGCTGGCAGGATGTGGAGATGACCGTTACCGTGGATGAGGAGCCGCCATTTCAGGGCAAGGTGAAGGAAATCATCGTGGCCAACGGCAATTACGACGGCGGCGGCATGCGCATCTCCCCCATGGCGAAACTGGACAATGGCCAGTTCGAGGTCTATGTCGTCCACGCCATGTCCTTGCTGAAGACCCTGAGCAAGCTGCCGATCCTCTACAAGGGTCACTTTGAGCAACACCCGGATATTGTGACCCATTTCCAGGCCCGTAACCGCATCACCATCGACAGTCCTGCACCAACTCTCCTGGGTGTCGACGGCGAATCGCCCGGCTACCTGCCTGCAAGCATCACCCTACGCCCGCAGTTGTTACCGCTGATTGGCGGTCCGGCCCGGTAGCTTCTTTATCTTTCCTGGCCTTATTCAGCCTCAGGAAACGTACCAAAATCAAAGGTTGCCTGGTACATGGCGGCCAGATTGGCCCAGGGCACGTTGGGCGGCAGGTTGTTGCCTTCACGAAAGATAAAACGCCCGCCTTCCAGGACGCCGCTGCACAATATCTCCCGACTGCGGGCATATACCTGCTCCGGAGTTCCCTGCACCAATGTCGCCACTTCCACGCCGCCCATCAAGGTCACTTCCGGCCCCAGCGCTGCACGACATGCGCCGAAATCCACAGGGAACCCGGTGTCAAAGGTCGTAACACCCAGTTCCTGATGCAACAGCGGAAAAAAACGGGTGGCGTCTCCGCAAAGATGCATGCCCCGCTTGCCGCCCGAAGGATTGGTAGCCTCATAATAGTAGCGATGATGCGGCATCACGAATTCGCGGTATTGCTCCAGGCTGAGCATGGCAATGGAGTCGTCCGCTAATCCGGCCTCTTCATTTTTCGGGATGTCGTACCGCGTGAAGAACGCTTTGCGACGATACCATTCAGCGTCCATGATAAAGCGGAAGAGTAGCTGGGCATAATCACTGTTCATGACAAGATCGGTAAGAATCTCATTGCCCCGGATATTCATCGCCACGGTCAGGGGACCGTCCGTTCCAAAGGCTGGCGGGAGCAAGGCGATAGGTCGGTCCAGAAAGGTCTTATCCGCCACATAATCCACGAGGTAGTCATAAAATTCAACGGCGGTCTTGAATGGCGGGCGCGCCAAGGGCTGGGTAATGTCGATATCAAAAACCGCTTCGGCCTTGTCCCCCGTATAAATCGGCGTACTCCCGGGGATTTGCCCAGCCTCAAAGTGCACCGGACAGCCGAAATACCAGGCTTCATAGACGTTCTGAAAGTGGATGGTGACCTGCCAGACCTCCGGCAGTTCCGTGGGGCTGTCGCAGAAGCGGTTATAGCGCATACGGCAGACATAGTCGAAGAGCAACTGGGTTTTCAGGAAGGCTTCGGGGTTGTCAAAGGCGGTCGCATAACTGAGGCCAGTGCTGTCCACCCGATCGTCCAGCAACGCCACCCGGTTGTTTACGCCGTACATCACCGGCGTCCGGGTTGGGGTTCCATCCTGCTGCGCCTGCCACAACACCGCTTTCGCAGCATCGTCCAAAAATGGCGGACAATACGGTCCGAAGTCGGCTTCCCTTAACGGCAATATTTTCCAACGCGGATCAAACAAGTCCCCCATACGATATCCCCCCTTGGCTTAAAGGTCAGCCCTTAAGCCATGTGCTCCTGAAGAAGGAGATTCTGTTTTCGGGTTTCACCTCATGATGTCCTGTAAGAGCCATAGCCGTTCAGCATGTCCACCAACCATCTTGAACTCCAACAACCTGTAATCACCTTCCCTGAGGCGCCCGGACACGCTTAATATAGTTGTAGGCCTCGTTTAGGGTGCGCATGGTGTCCTCATCGCCGCCATGATCAGGGTGATGAATCTTGGCCTTGCGACGGTACGCTTTTTCGACTTCCTCCCAGCTCGCCGACGGGGAAAGACCCAGCAGGCGATAACAGATATCCAGATCATGCGGCGACGGCGTGGCAAAGTCGTCTTCTTCGAAATGCTCTCCACGCAATTCACGTAAACCACGCAGCACCTTGGGCCAGAGCCCGGTGATGCTCAGCATGGTGATAATCATCACGATAATCAGAAATTCTTGCAGGCTCGACGTGCCAAACATTACCGGTCCCCCATCAACGCAGCCATATGCCTGGTTTTATCGAAAATTGTACATATTGGATGGCGATCATCACTCACGATCCTTGAATTTGAATATATTATTAACGGCATCCGCAATCTTTTCGTTGTCTGTATCGTCTTGGTCACTGGTGCTTGAGGACTGTTGCATACGGCGTTTACGACGCTCAAGTTGCCAGCGGGTAAACTTGGGACGCAGCTTCATGTACACATATCCCGCCAGCATCCCCCCAAAATGGGTCGCGACCGAGACGCCCTGATCGCCGCCCAGCGCCATGACCACATTCATGAAAATAACGATGATAACCAGGGCCCGGGCGTTCACCGGAAACGGCAAGGGGAACAGAAAGAACTCCCGTTCCGGGTCTACGATGGCAAAGGCCACCAGCACGCCCATGACAGCTCCGCTGGCCCCCACGACAGGGATATCAACCCCATGCATGAAATAGCCGTAGAGGGTGGCCTGGACCCCCAGGGCGCCGCAGAAGAGGTAAAAACGATAGAATTGGCGCGTACCCAAGGCGCGTTCGACGTCCGGCCCGAAGATAAAGAGCCAGAGCATATTCAGGAACAGGTGCAGCAGGCCGCCATGCAGGAACTGATAACTCAACGCCTGCCACACATAACCACTCAGAAATTCACTGGATTGAAAGCCCAATGCATGGAAGAAAAAGCCATAGGGAACAACCGACTCGTCCTGGAAGAACTGCGCGATGGGATCCGCAATCAATTGCAGGACAAATATCATCACGTTCAGCAGGATAAGCCGCTGTACCGCCCAGGTAATGGGTGGACGGGAATAATGCATCTGTTGTTGGTAATAAGGACGCGCCATTATCACTTTCAATCATTAATATTGCTGAGAAACCATGTGGAATAGCCAATAAGGCCGATACCCTGTGCAGAATCAGCCAGCAGGCGACATTCAGCCGACGACCGTAAATAGAGCCGGTAACAGAGCCAGTAAAATAGCGCATCCCAAGACGCCACAGATTCCTGGCTGCTTCCTGTGGAGGCGGTCCGGATTGTCAGAAAAGCGGCGTTATACATATAGACAAGCCGCCCTTATCCGGGTCCTGCTCTTGAGCAGGGCCATTCTACATGAAAACAGGCGGGTTGGGCTACCCTGTTTCTCGGGGAGATTTGTTATTGGGTGGTCTGAATAATTTGGAGGGGGTAGTTTCGGACCTTGCCTAAGCGATCGTAAGGGTAGTAGATGTGACTTACCTTACCAACAATACGGTCTATGGGCACCGCTTCCCGGCTGGTGTGCCCATCGTCGCTGACATTGCGGTTGTCGCCCAGCACGAAGACATGCCCTTCAGGCACAACAATCGGCGGCTGAATGACGTAGTCCATCAATTCCCGGATATATGGCTCGGATATGTACTGCCCGTTTATGTACAGCGCGCCGCCACGCACTTCGATGCTGTCCCCAGCTATGCCCACGATACGCTTCACGTTGTTGCCGTCGTCCCGCAAATCCTTGTAGACGATGATGTCGCCCCGCTGATATTCGGTCTGGTTCATGGTGACGATTTGATCGCCCCGCAACAAGGTATTTTCCATCGAGGCCGAGGGGACCAGAAAAAAGCGCATCTGTCGATAGCCAAAGAGATAGACACAGAGCAGCAAGAAGATGACGATCGCCACCTGGCCACCCTCCTTGCCCAAAATACGCTGTAGTAGGCTCCGCTCCACCTTTTCCGAGGGCGCATTTGGCGCTTCGTTATTTGTCATGGTCCTTCCCCTTTAATCCCACACCAGCCTGAATATAACGACCGCATGGTCGCCCTGATCAGGTGATCAGAATTCCCTGCGAGCCACATCGTCATCAACCATTACCAGCTACTTACAACGCCTCACGCGCTTCTTCGAGCAATTGCTGCGCCGCATTGCTGTTTGGATGAATTTCCAGGGCGGCTTCCAGCACGACAATGGCAGACTCATAGCGCTCAGCGCGAATCCAGGCGCGTCCTTCGTTCAACCAGGTCATGAAAACCTCATCCGGTCGCGCCGCGGCATTTCGGGCTTGCTGCCAGGCCCGGGCGGCTTCTTCCCAGTCCGTCTCGATATCAAAACGTTCCGAAGCAAAGAAGTTCATCGCATAGTCGCGCTGTAAACTGAAGTCCTCCGGAGCCACTTCCGCCGCGCGCTTGGAATACGCCAGCCCCTGACGATATATGTCGACAGGTTCTTCATCCCGAATCTCCGCAATTTGCGGCGTGTGGATGTGATGCATCTGCGCCATGTTAAAGAGGTAATCCGGATTATCATCATCCAGTTCCAAAACCCGGTCGAGGTATTCCAGACCTTTGACATATTCTCCGACGTGAAAGTAATGAATTCCCAGGTTGTTGAACGCCCGACTCTCGGTATCGTCCAGGGCAATGGCTTCTTCCCAGAGCTTTAAACCTTCTTCTTGCTCGGCCAGGGAGTCATAGAGGAATTCTCCGAGGTAGTTGTGCAGTGGGGCGCTCTCCGGATGGTGCGCCAGGGCCGCTTTATACAGCAAGCGCACCTGCTCAAGTTCTTCACGCGCTTCAGCTACCAATTCCTGAACCGCATCCGAATCTTCCTGCAAAGTCGCCTCCTGGATACGCGCTCGCAGGCTTTCCAGGGCGGCCAGTTGATGGCGTTCATAATCACGCAGCGCCAGTACTATTTCATCATGCTCCGGCAGCAAGGCTTCAAAAGGCGCCAAGGCTTCCGGCAGGGGCTCATGTTGTCCCACTGCCATGCCTGGCGACAGGGCAATACCCACAAGCAAGATAGCGGACAACATAAGGCGTATAGTCATGGGGGATGTCATGCAAAAATCCTTCAGGTTTATACACAAAAGAAGCGTCATATGGAAGTTAACACTTCATAAGACGCTTAATATGCCGTTAAAGTTTTCCAGGACGCAATTTTCACACACGCCAGTAGATTTCCAGATCGGCTTGGCTACGCCTTGCCAGGCC
>SKJD01000214.1 GCA_007116095.1 Candidatus Hydrogenedentota bacterium | reverse complement strand
TTCCCGGCCTGTTTATGTTTCGACTGTTATACGAGCAGTGAATTTACCACTGCATTGGGTTTTACCAGTGGCTGCGGATGTGCTTGATGCCTTCCAGCACGACGTGGTCCTCGCTGGGCGACACTTCGCGCCAGATGCAGGTGGCCGCGGCCAGCTCGGGAATCCGATGACCGAAAGCTTCAATCGTCAGCCAGCCGTCATAACCGATGCTCCTCAACGCCGCAAACGTAGCTTCCCAGGGAATGTGATCATCCCCCGGCGTGCCCCGGTCATTGGCGCAGATATGCACATGGTTGATCCGGCTGCCGCCATCCTGGATGGCGCCGACGGGATCCTTTTCCTCGATATTGGCGTGGAAGGTGTCGTACATCTGGCCGACATTGCTCAAACCAATCGCATCGATCAGCTTGGCGCAATCCGCCTGGGTGTTGACGAAATAGGTCTCGAAGCGGTTGAGCGGCTCCACCGACAGGCGGATACCGGCGCCCTGGGCATATTCACCCACGGCGCGCAGGCCCTCAGCCCCATACTTCTTTTCATCCTCCGTCGGTCCCCGTCCGGAGAGCTTGCCGACCGGATTATAGATTGGACCGCCAAAGGCTTCCGCGCCCAGCACCTGGCAGGCGTCCACACAGCCCTTGAGGAACTCGACGCCCCGCTTCCGCACACCCGCATCGCTATCGATCAGGCTGGCGTCGTCCGGCATGACCACGACACAGGTGCGTCCCAGGTCCAGGTTGTCCAACTCGGTCGCCAACTGATCCCAAGGCGATGCATCCAGCGCGAACATGGGAATTTCGACACCGTCGCCTCCCATCTTCTTGATCTTTTCCATGATGGGCAGGTGTTCTTCGGTCGCAACACCCGTCCACAGCAACAGGTTAAAACCCACTTTCATGACTGCTTCCCTTCCTATGTTTACCCCCCAAGCGTACGCACCGAGGGAGGCCCATCAATTAGTTATCGTCGCCGGTTTCTTCCATCGGCCCATGGTTAAAGAACGCGTGGAGACCTTCCTTGCCCGGCGCGACCACATCCTTCCAGCCATTCTGGGTAATGTCCGTGACCCAAAAAAAGATCCCGGCGCCACTGGCGCTGTCGTTGGGCCCATAGTCCAAGGTAAACCGCTCGAAGTCGCCGTTGTTGATCTTGAAGTAGTAAATACCCAGGGGGTCTTCCGCGCCCGGATCATTGCCGCTGTGGGCGTAATAACGCTTACCGGTGATCAGCTCCAGTTCACCGTCATTGTCGATGTCGGCCAACCGCACATCGTGGTATTGCGAGCGTTCATCACAAATGACATGCTGCGTCCAGGTCCGGTTGCCTTCGTCGTCCTGGCCCTGCTCATACCACCACAGGCCGAAATCATGGGCATTGCCTACGATAAGATCATTGAGACCGTCGCCATTGACGTCATGCACCAGCATCGGCACACTGGCCATGGGAATGTCCCAATCCGGATGCCATTCCCAGGCGTCGACATCGAAGGTATCTTCCGGCGCTTCAATCCAGCCACCGGCCAGGATGATGTCGTTACGGCCATTGCCGTTGATGTCGCCCACGCCGAAACCGTGGCCGCCGGTCCCCTTGCGTATGGTGTGTTGTTCCCATTCGCCGGTGCCGTTGCCGTCTTCATCCCGCACCAAGCGGAAGATATGCACGGGATTGGTAACTGGAAAGACTTCCATGTAGCCATCGCCGTTGATGTCGCCGAAGACATTGCGCTCGATGTTGCCGACTTCGGCCACTTCATGCAAGGTCCATTCTTCGTCTGTACGGCCTTCCGGATTTTCCAGCCAGGAGAAAGTCTGGTTAAACCAGCCGCCCACGACCAGGTCCATGTAGCCGTTGCCATTCACGTCCACGGGGAAGTCGCTGAAATTGTCCCAGTAATCACCGACGCGATCCCATTCCGTGATCTTGTGCTTCTCGGTAAAATCCGGGCCTTCATACCAGTAGGCGCCGGAGACGATATCCACGATGCCGTTGTTGTTCACATCAAAGGCCGAAGCCGACTCATAGGTTTCTTCACTGACATGCAGCCGTTCGAAGTGCAGCGGCTGCGCCACCGCAACCAGCGGCAGCAGGGTAAACGATGCGATCAGGACGTATCCCAACTTTCTCATCATACTCAAGTGTCCTCCAATTAAAAATTACGGTTTTTCCGACCCGCCTCTTGTACTGGCGAGCGGAAGGTTCATGATAACATAATGTACGCTAGAGTAAAATATTGATGCGTGGCCTATTCAAACGCCAAACCATAGCCTTCGGCATCGGTCAGGCGCGCAAAGAAATTCCAGCCGCCACCGCCCTGGGTGATTTGCATCAGGATCACATTCTTGCCCGCCTCCAACTGGATGGACACCAGGTCCTGATCCAATGCGGAACCCCGATCCACATTGTTCTCGTAGACCGCTTCGCCATTCACCCAGGCCTTAAAGCCATCGTCCGTACCGGCCCGAAGCACGGCTTCCATCGCTTCCGGGACTTCGATTTCTGTGTAGGCAAACGCGGTGGAATTGGTGGCGTTGTCATACATACCGGCAAGATTCACCATCCGCTGCATGCCGCCGCCATCTACCGCCTGCCAGGCCAGGCTTTCGTCATTCACTGCATACGTTTCTTCCAGGTCTACATCGGGTTCGCCGATGTAGTTCTCCTCAAAGCCATTTGCAGCCGACCAGGGGAACGGGCCGACGACCTCCCAGCGGCTGATAAAGCCCAGGGAATCACTGATATCCTCGGCTTGGTCCATGGCCGGGGCGAGGTCCAGCAGGGCTTGCGCGCCGGCAGTCGTATTGGAACGCGCCATCAGGGCGTCATAGGCGTCGCGGGCTTCCTCATCCCGGTCAGCTTCCCGCAGCGCACGCACCATCCCAATCAGCATCTCGGTAGACAACGATTCCAGGTTATCCGTTCCGATTTCGTCGATCAGCACGCTGAATGCATCGGCGACAGGATTCTGCAAGATGCCCTGCATCGCCTCGTCGCGCAATTCCTCGTCCGTGGTGTTCAGATAAACAGCCAGGAATGCGCTGCCGGCTCCGGCGCTGTTGCCCGCATCCCGCAAACGCAACGCAGAGCGGCGCAGGGCTTCCACCGCTTTGGCCTTCTGCTCACCAGAGGCCTCCTGAGCGTAGGTTTCCAGACCTTCCACCGCTCCCGGCAG
>SKJD01000416.1 GCA_007116095.1 Candidatus Hydrogenedentota bacterium | reverse complement strand
GCAAAGCATGGAGCGGCTGGGTGACGCCATGCAGCGGGATATGGAGCGGATGCGCGAGGCCATGGAACGTTCCGAATCTGATGAATCGGTATCGCCGGAATCGCTGGAGCCGTCCGAGCAGGATTTTGACGAGACTGAAGAGCGGATGCGCGAGGTTGACCGGGGGCTGGAAGATTTTCGTGAGTTGGTGGAGCAGGCGGAAGAAGATACGCGGGACGAACTGACCAAGGCCCTGGAAGACCTGGAAGCCCAGCGGGAAAGCTTTCGGAATCAGTGGGAAGACTGGCGGGAAGAAAATAGGGACAAGATAGAGGCGTTGCGCGATGGCTTCGCCGATTTGCTGCGCGGCCTGGCCGATGACTTGCAGTCTCGTGGGCAGTAGTGCGACGCCATCGAAACGATTGCCTTGGCGCTTTGCTTAGTCCATCGGGGTATAATTCGCCTTGACCGCCTCGTGCAATTGCCGGGCAAGCTCTTTTCGGTCGTCCCCCTGCATCGGCGCTTCACCGAAATGGACCGTGGCGATGAAGCCCTTATGGCGCAGCAGTCGGAAAAGATGGTATAAAAAGGGTTCTGGGCGCCACCAGCCCACGTAATCCGAAGCGGGGGGGGCGCCTGGCAAGCCTTCGTAGATGATGGTGGCATAGTGGATGGGAAGTTGGTTGGCGACGGCGGGCTGGATGAGCGCCGATTTGAACGGCTCCACGCTGAGACCCCGGGAAATGCGGCTTTCGGCGAATACCACCAGACCATCGCCCTGTTTCAGGGCATGGTCAATGTGCTGGTTTACCCGGGCGGTGTCCCGTTTGTCGCGGCGGTTGATGAATACCACGTGCAGCGAGCGCGTGATGGCTCCGATCACCGGCCAGTTGGCCACATCCCCTCGGGATACGAAGGTACAGGCGATAAGCCCGTTCAATAGCCAGGGGTCAATGTAGCTGAGGTGGTTACAGACCAGGAAAAACGGATGTTTGGGCTTCGGGCCGCGCACCCGCAAACGCATCCCAATCATCGGGAAAAAGCCCACAGCCCAGCCCCGGGCGATAAATTGCCGTACCCGACGGTCCGCCGGGTCGGAAAACAGCGCCGTAGGCCACAGGCAGAGGCGTAAAAGCCACCAGGCCGTGGTCCAGAGGAAGATGGATGGTAATCGTATGATTAGTCGTAAATACTGCATGCGTGTCACCTACGTAGGCGTAAATATACCATGTCGGGTGTACGAAATCCTATCGGGTATGCCGCTTGATCAGGATATCCGAAGGGGTGGACGCCGATAAGCGCCTCCCCAATAGCAGCGTTCATGCAAACCTGGAAACGGATAAAAGAAAAGGAGATACGTCAATTCATGTCGGATATTCAATGGGAAGTAGCCGGATCGTACACCGATATTTTGTATCACAAAGCCGAGGGCATCGCCAAAATTACCATCAACCGGCCGGAAGTGCGCAATGCGTTTCGCCCACTGACGGTGGATGAGATGGGGCATGCCCTGCACGATGCCCGCTTTGACAGCAGTATCGGAGTGGTCATATTGACCGGCATGGGCGAGAAGGCCTTTTGTTCCGGTGGCGACCAGAAAATCCGCGGTGATTCAGGCTATGTCGACGGTGACAGTGGCATAAATCGCTTGAACGTGCTGGATTTTCAGCGTCAAATTCGCACCTGTCCCAAACCGGTGATTGCCATGGTGGCGGGTTATGCGATTGGCGGTGGCAACATCCTGACCATGGTCTGTGACCTTACTATCGCGGCGGACAACGCTATCTTTGGTCAGACCGGACCCAAGGTAGGTTCCTTTGACGCCGGCTACGGTTCGGCGCACCTGGCGCGCATGGTCGGGCAGAAGAAGGCGCGGGAAATCTGGTTTCTCTGTCGCCAGTACAATGCACAGCAGGCGCTCGATATGGGCCTGGTAAATGCTGTCGTACCGTTGGATCAGTTGGAAGCGGAAACGGTGCAGTGGTGCCGGGAAATTCTGGCGAATTCGCCCATGGCGATTCGGTGTCTCAAGGCGGCGCTGAATGCGGATGAGGACGGTCAGGCTGGGTTGATGGACCTGGCAGGCAATGCCACGTCGTTGTTTTATCAAAGCGCCGAAGGCCAGGAAGGCCGCAATGCCTTTGTAGAGAAGCGAAAGCCGGACTTCAGTAAGTTCCCCCGGAACCCGTAGCGCCAAATTTATTGCAACTGTCGCCTTGGGGGATAGACATGGGGTGTCAAACAGGGAAGGGTTACACGATGAATCGCAGAAATTTTTTAATGGGGAGCGGGGCCGCATTGGGCGCCACGGTTCTGGGTGGTTGCACGACGCGATGGGAGCATAACAGGAGAATGCGTAGGTGGATGGAAAAAGATCATGCGGTATTTCCCGAGGTGTCGCCTGAAGCGGTCAATGTGGACACAGGCCAGGTGGAAGCGCTGATTACCTACCTGCAGGAAGAGACCGCCGCTGCGGGGATTCCCGGATTCGCCATGGTGGCCACCTGTCAGGGGAAGTGTTTCCTGGAGCATTTTGAAGGGACCTACTGCGGGATTGGCGACAAGAACCTGCCCTTCCACCGCGACGTGGTGCACCGGGCTTACTCATTTTCCAAGCCGGTTTCCGCGACGCTCGTAATGCAACTTTATCAGGAGGGATTGCTGGACATTGACCTGCCGGTGCAGGCCTATATCCCCGAATTCAAGGGCGGCGGGAAAGATGCGTTGACCCTTCGGCATTTCCTGACCCACTCCGCCGGGTTGCCTTCCCTGACCTCTGACGTGCCTACGGAAGCGGCCTGGCAGGCTTCTGTGGAGGAAGCTTGCGCCGCGGAAGTGGAATGGGAGCCGGGCTCCCGTACGCCCTACCATGCCCGCTCCAGCCTGTTTGTCCCGGCGGCAGTGGCGCGTATCGTGTCGGACAACATGACCTGGGCGCAGTTGTGTCGGGAGCGACTCTTTGAACCCTTGGGTATGAACAACAGCTATTTTGACATGCCGCCTCGAGGGACCCCACTGTCGATTACGCCGCAACCGGCCGAAGCGCCGGCGATCTGGGATGACATGGAATTCGGATTCCTGGGACATCCCTCAGGGGGCTTACTCTGCACAACAGAAGACATGATGCGCTTTCTGAACATGCACCTGAACAAAGGGCGCTGGGGTGATGTGCGGATTCTGGAGGAGGCGACCTG
>SKJD01000001.1 GCA_007116095.1 Candidatus Hydrogenedentota bacterium | reverse complement strand
CTTGCGCCAGTCTTCGTACTCTCGGAAATTGCCCTGGAAAAAGCGGAGTTCTCCCTGGCCCTCGAAGACGAGCAGGTGTGTGCAGATACGGTCCAGGAAAAAGCGGTCGTGGCTCACCACCAATACACAGCCGTTGAAGCCTTGCAGGGCTTCTTCCAGCAGTCGCAGGGTGTTCACGTCCAGGTCGTTGGTCGGCTCGTCCAGCAGCAGTACATTGCCGCCTTCCTTCAGCAGCTTGGCGAGGTTGCAACGATTGCGTTCGCCGCCGGAAAGCTCGTTGGCCATCTTTTGCTGGTCGGAGCCCTTGAAGCCGAAGCGGGCGAGGTACTGCCGCACGGGCACCTTGCGGTTGCCCAAGGTCACTTCCGGCGCGCCCCCACTGACTTCATCGATCAGGCTTACGTCGCCCTGGATGGCGGCGCGTTCCTGGTCGACATACGAGAGCTGCACACTCTGCCCAATGTGCACGCTGCCGCTGTCGGGCTCCTCCTGCTGCATGATCAGGCGCATGAGGGTGGTCTTTCCCGCGCCGTTGGGCCCGATGATCCCGACAATGGCGCCCTTGGGGATGTCGAGGTTCAGGTCCTTGATCAGCGTGGTGTCATCATAGCCTTTACTGACTCCTTCCAGGGTAATTACCCGGTCACCCAGCGGCGGTCCTGGCGCCACCTGAATCACGCGGTCTTCCTTGCCTCCCTGCGCGAGCAATTGCTCATAGGAAGTCAGACGCTCACGCGACAAGGCACTGCGGTCCTTGCTGCTCATACGAATCCAGGCAAGCTCGCGATCGAGCGCCCGGGCCCGGGGACTGTTTTTCTTTTCCTCGCCCGACATGGCCGACAACTTCTGCTCGATCCACTGGGTGTAGCTGCCCTCGAAGGGAATCCCTTGGCCACCCTCCAACTCCAGAATCCACTGGGTGATGTTGTCGAGGAAGTAGCGATCGTGGGTAACGACAATCACCGTACCGGGATAATCGCGCAGCTGCATCTCCAGCCAGTCCACCGTCTCAGCGTCGAGGTGGTTGGTGGGCTCGTCCAGCAGGAGCAGGTCGGGCTGTTCCAGGAGCACCTTGCACAGGGCCACACGACGTTTTTCACCTCCACTCAGGCTCCCCATGGTCCGATCTTCCTCGGGCAAAAAGAGGGCTTCCGCGGCGTATTTCAATTTCTGATCCAGGTTCCAGGCGTCCGAGGCGTCCAAATGGTCCTGCAACTCGCCCATCCGGTCAATGGCGGCCTGCATGGCGTCGTCGTCCAGGGGCTCGGCCATCTTCTCGCCGATCGCTTCATACTCGCGCAGCATCGCGGTAGTCTCGGCGAAAGCCGACTCCAGGACCTCGCGCACGGTGGTGTCGGGATCAAATTGCGGCTCCTGCGGCACATAGCCCCGGGTAAAGCCCTTGGTTAAATCCGCCTGGCCGCGAAAGTCCTGCTCCTCACCCGCCATGATGCGCAAGACGGTGGACTTACCTGAGCCGTTCTCGCCGACAATGCCTATTTTCGCCCCAGGGTAAAAGCTCAGGTTAATGTCCTTGAGCACCTGCTTCTGCCCATAGTATTTGTTCAACCCCAGCATGGTGAATATAAACTGTTGCGCCATGATGCTCCTGCAATACGTTTGTTGTACTTGTGTGCATGCGTGAACACGCTGAATACTTCGAGAAAATTAATGAGAACCGATGAAAGAATGTTCATCAGGAAGGCGTCGTCAACACTCGGCTATTGTAGCACTTCTCGGCGTGCTTTCCATAGCCAGAGCGCTTGGCTTAGAATACGCATATGGAAGAAGCGAGCACCCCAACCATGCGTCATTACCTGGATCTGTACCTGGAAGCCGCCATTTTCGAGAAAGGGCTTTCGGAACAGACCCTGGCTGCGTATGGGGCCGATCTCCGGCGTTATATCAGCTATCTTGAAGAAAACGCAATTACCGAGCCCGACGCGATTCTCCGGGAAGACCTGCTGGATTACATCGCTACCCTGCACGCAGAAGGGCTGCAAGCGCGCAGCGTCGCCCGGCATCTGAGTGTATTGCGGAGCTTCCATCGCTTTCTACTGGGCGAGGGGTGCGCCCAAAAGAATCCGACCGACACCCTGGAAGGTCCCAAGCTGACAGCGGCCCTCCCCCATGTATTGCGGCAGGATGAGGTGGAACGCCTGCTGGCCGCTCCGGAGCAGGAAGAGCCGCCGAATCTGCGTGACGCAGCGATCCTGGCGCTCTTCTATGCCTGTGGTCTGCGCATTTCAGAATTGGCGCATCTTCCCATGCACCATGTATCGCTAGAAGAGGGCCAGGTCCGGGTGCAGGGCAAAGGCGGGAAGGTACGGCTGGTGCCGCTCGGACGCCGTGCGCAGGATAGACTGGCTGCGTGGTTGATGCTTCGCCAGACTGGCCAAATCCGGGACGAAACCCTCTTTCTCAACAGCCGGGGCGCCCGCCTCAACCGCGTCTTCATCTGGAAACGGGTGAAATACTATGCGCGCAGGGCCGGTATCCTTCAGACCGTCACCCCGCACATGCTGCGGCACTCTTTCGCCACCCACCTGCTCGACAACGGCGCCGACCTACGTGCGGTGCAGGAAATGCTGGGACATGCCGACATCAGCACCACCCAAATCTACACCCACGTCAGCATCGACCGCCTGAGCAAGGCCCATAAGAAATTCCACCCCCGCGGCTGAGGCACTCTGCCTGCAAGACAACGCCAACAGAAAAGGCCGGAGCGCGTTTCCGGCTCCGGCCCTGATCATCAACAATTACAGGTCATGTACAGAGATATTCTGTTGTCGGCGCATCAACCCTGGCCGGTACGCGCCTGGGCGACGTTGCCGTAGAGGATGCCGTAATGCGGCGCGTCTTCACGCGGATCCAGCGGGAAGGAATCCGAGGGATAACGCATGAAGGACACATGGCCATCCATGTAAAGGACATTGGCGCCGCCAGGAACGTGGTTGAACTTCTGTACGGAGTTCGCCACCTCGTTGAACTGATCAGCCCAGTCGTCCAGCGAGGTGGCTGACGAAGCGTCCCACATCACCACCATCTCGCTTTGCGCCTGGGCGCCCGCGCCCGGGTTGTTGATGTCGGTGATCATGAAGCGCTCCACGCCTTCCGCCAAGCGGGAGAAGCTGGTGCCGCCTACCTGGCCGCTGCTATCCACCATGTTCCCATGACACCACT
>SKJD01000147.1 GCA_007116095.1 Candidatus Hydrogenedentota bacterium | reverse complement strand
TTAATATAAACGACCTATTCCAAGGTATTATTCCAAATCTGGATAATTTTTTGAATTTATTTTTGCCCCGGTAAAGGGGTATTGATTTCGTGTGCCTGCTTTCAGGGAACTTGTGACCGCAAATACACCTAAATTATATGAAAGATTTGGAATTTTGTCAAGTTAGTCGGGGAAATTCTCAAGTCATAGGCTGCCGTATGCCGGGCCATGTCGCGCTATGTTTTGTCGTCCAGTCAACATTCCGTACACAAGGGTCGAATTTTCACCAAAAATCGTATACCATAGGGGGATAAATGCCGGAAGGAAAAGTCTACATGCGGAAAAGTCCCTTGCTAAATTGCCGTGGGTTCTCCCCATTTTCAGGCAATAACGGTATGTGTTGTTTGGTGTTGTGGCTGCTCCTGTGCTGCATGGGTACGGCTGGCGCGATGACGTCGTTGGTGGAGCAGCCCATCCCGCTTTCCCTGGACACGCCCTATGCCTGGAGCGCAGAAGAAGACGCTTCTGAGGCGGAGCCCGGAGAAGATGTCGGAGAAGATGTCGGAGAAGATGTCGGAGATGATGTCGGAGATGATGTCGGAGATGATGTCGGAGATGATGCGCCGGATGCGGCTGAAGCGTTTACGATGCCGGACAGGGATTTGCCGGACCCCGAGGCTGTGGCGGAAGATGAGACCATCCTCTGGGAAAGCACCGGTATGGGCACAAGCGTGGAGCGCGCAATCCATCTGCTCATGGATACGCCCGTGGTGTGGGATGCGCCGCCACCCCGGGAAATTGACGCCGGCGCTTCCAGCGGCGCAGGTATCAGCCCGGTCGTGATGGGCCAAGCGCATTCCATGGATACCCAGGCGCGTCAGCGGGCTGTCGAGGCGATGTTGGACGCGGTGGCCCGGGAAAACCAACCCCTGCCCGATGAGCTGTTGTGGGCCCTAGCCGATAGCAATGATTCGGTGCGGAATACCGCTGCGCAGGGGATTCAGCAACTGCCGGATAACGTGATGACACAAGCGGCGTTGCAGCGCTTGCAGGAATACGTCTTGTCGGTTTTCGTCAGCATGGAGGCCGGGCTGATATCGGAGCTGGACAAGGCGCTGCCCTATCTGCGCCGCCACCTCGCCCAGCCGATGATGAACCTTTTGCAGCAAAGCGGGGAGGAAACCGTGCGGCGTCGGGCCGCAGCCTACAGCCTGGGGCGCATGGGCGTGGAAGAGGCCCGGGAACTGCTCGTGCGTGGCGCCTGGGCGGACGATGCGGCCCTGGCCTGGTCCAGTGCGGAAGGCCTGTTGTTGCTGGAAGGCCGGGCCGGATTGCAGGACTGGATGCCGATGCTGGAGCATCCCCAGGAGGGCATTCGCTACATGGCTGTGCGCGCCTTGGGCCAGATTGGCGGCCCCGAAGCATTACAGGCCCTGCGGAGCATTCTTCTGGGAGAATCAGAATTTGATTACAACTTGCGGTCGCAAGCCTTGCAGGTGGTGGCGGAATTTCCCAGGCAGGACGCCATCCCGATATTGATCGCGGTTATGGAACAGGCCCCCGGTTTTCGGACGACAGCGGGAAATTACCTCCGGCATAAAACCCAACAAGATATCGGGGACAGTCCGGAGGACTGGCGAGCATGGTATTATGGTGGCTGAAACCTATAATTCATGGAAGGGAGTGGAGATTATGCGACGTGTAACGAAGACCTGGACGTGGCGTGCTGGATTGCTGCTGGTCGTTTTGGCGTTCCCGATTTACCTGGGCTGTTCCGTCGGTCTGATCGGCGCTGAGACCCGGATGCCCGTCGGGGAGCCTCAGCCGGCGCCGGAGGGCCCGGAATGGGTAGACCTGCTGGATGCGGACCATGCGTCACATTGGGAAAATGTCAGTGACGACTTGGACATCTTCCACATAGAAGACGGCGAACTGCACATTCCTGGCCGGAGCACAACCCGCTACGTTGCTTACACCCATGAAGCATTTGAGGATTTCGAGCTCCACCTGGAATACCGCCTGGGCGCGTCGACCAATAGCGGCGTCTTTATTCGCTCTTCACTGGAAAATCCAGTCTACGCAGGCATGGAGATTCAGGTCCTGGATGATCACGGGGAATTGCCCAGTACCCACACGACTGGCAGCCTCTATGACGTGGCCACGCCGATGTTCAACATGTCCCTGCCCACCGGCTCCTGGAACAGCATGCGCATCCGCTGTGAAGGACCGATGTTGACAGTGCATATGAACGGCTGGAAGATTCTGGAAGCGGACCTGGACCAACTCACCATGCCGGTCGGTAAATTCGATACGCCCCTGGCCGAGTTGTCCCGTAGCGGCCATTTGTTGTTGCAGGACCACGGCGGCGAAATCACCTACAGGAACCTGCTGATTCGTCCGCTGTAGTCGGGAGTGTCGTTCTTAGCAGCGAGAGGGAGGAGAGCTACGCCATGGCATTAAGCGCCGCGCAACGGGATTGGCTGACCTTGTCGTTGACGCCGGGTATCGGTACGACGTATTTCATCCGTCTGCTTGCCCGCTTCGGCACGCCGGCCCGGGTATTTCAGGCGAGCGACGCCGAACTGCGAGAAATAATCAGCCCCCGGCTGATCCAGCGTATCCGGCAGTACAGCGAGGCGGCGCACTGCGTCGCGCAGGAAAAGGCCCTGCTGGACTACCAGGCCGACCTGATTACCCTCGATGACACCCGCTACCCGCCCCGTCTCGCGGAGATATACGACCCGCCCCTCGTCCTGTTTCAGCGGGGCACACTGCCCGATCCCGACGTCCCGGCGGTGGCGATTGTCGGCACGCGAAATCCCTCTCCGTATGGTACGCAGATGGCCGAGCGCCTGGCGTCGGAGTTGGCCGCCCGGGGCATTGTCGTGGTCAGTGGCCTGGCCGAGGGCATCGACGCCGCCGCCCATCGCGGGGCATTGCGGGTGCAGGGACCCACCGCAGCCGTGCTGGGTTGTGGGGTGGATGTGGTGTATCCGGCGGCCAATGCGGGCCTGATGCACGAGATTATCCAACAGGGGGGTGCGGTGCTGTCGCAATACGCCATGGGCATCAAGCCGAGCCGAGGGCATTTTCCACAGCGCAACCGCATTATCAGCGGCATTTCTCTGGGCGTGGTCATCGTGGAGGCGCCACCCGGGAGCGGCTCGCTTATCACGGCCCGCTTTGCCGCCGAGCAGGGGCGGGAGGTCTTC
>SKJD01000177.1 GCA_007116095.1 Candidatus Hydrogenedentota bacterium | reverse complement strand
GGGCCATCATCACGATGCTGCTGGTCCGGATTTTCCCACGAATTCGCGTGCAAACCATGATAGCCCTGGGGGTGATGGCCCTCTCCGGCTTTTTCTATTACATGGTCCAGATACTGCGCCAGGCGCGGGTCGCCGAGGATACGCCCATCGCGGCTTTCTTCGAGTCGATGAACCGGATGCAGTCCCACCTCCTGCCGAATTACTGGGCCTCCGAGGGGCTCTTTGCCGTGGGGCGTCAGGATTTCTCAAGCGCCGCATTCTGGTGGCTGATGAGCGTGTCGACGGCGATGATGCTCCTGTTGGTAGCCAGTTGGGTTGCGGAACGGATTTTCTACCCGGGCTGGTCCTACCTGAACGGCCAGGATCGCCAGCGTTTCAAGCCGGAACACCGGGGCATTCTGAATCGTTTCCTGTCTTTGTTAAACGGATTGCCCAACCCCTTTCAGGCCCTGTCGAAAAAGGACATCAAGCTCTTTTGGCGCGACCCGACGCAGTGGTCGCAGTTCGTGATCTTTTTCGGGATCATGGCCGTGTACATCGCCAACCTGCGCAACACCAGCCGCTTCTATGAGCAGGACTTGTGGCGGAGCTGGGTGGCTTGCCTCAATGTCGGCTCGATCAGCCTGATCCTCGCCACGCAGACCAGCCGCTTTGTCTTCCCGCTGATCAGCCTGGAGGGCCGTCGCTTCTGGATTCTCCGCCTGGCGCCACTGACCTTGCGCCAACTGGTCTGGCAGAAGTTCTGGCTGAGCGTGGCGACCACCTCCATTATCACCATCGGGTTGGCGTTATTCTCCGGGTACCTCCTGGAGCTTGCGCCCCACATCTGGTTCTTGTCCGTGTACAGCGTAGCGATGACGAATCTGGGTCTGGCCGGCCTGGCCGTGGGACTTGGCAGCCTCTACCCCACCTTCCAGGAGGACAATCCGGCCCGGATCGTGTCGGGCATGGGTGGTACTTTGAATCTATTGCTGAGCATAGGGTACATTACGGCCATTGTCATTGCACAGGGGGTTGTGCTGCTCTGGGACGTGGCGGAAATGCTGACTGGACGCGGCGATGTCACCCGGGTCTATTTCACCTCCCTACTTTTCATCACCTTCGGCAGCTTGCTGGCCATGTTCTTGCCCATGAAGGCGGGACTGCGCCACCTCGAGCGTATGGAATATTGAGGCTGAGCAGTGCCGGGTTAGCTTACAACGGACGCACGGAGACGATAGTGGCAGGGAAAGCGGTGCATATCGGGGCGGGCAACATTGGCCGCGGCTTCATCGGGCAATTGTATTATGAGAGCGGCTACCACACGACCTTTATCGATGTGGTGGAGGCGGTTGTCTCGGCGATTCAGCGCGAGAAGGCCTACCCCGTTGACCTCGTGACCGACGAGGCGGTGGAACGCATCTGGGTGCGTAATATTGACGCCATAGACGGCAGGGACCTGGATCAGGCGGCACGCGCGCTGGCGGAAGCGGACATCGCATCCACGGCGGTGGGCCTGAACGCCATGCCGCATATTATCCCTTTATTGGCGCGCGCGGTGGAAATACGCTTTGCCGATGCCGACGCGCCCCCACTCGACATCATCCTCTGCGAAAACATCAACAACGCCGGGGATTACGTGCGCAAGCTGGTGCTGGAGAAACTGGATCCGGCATTCCATGCTGTTTTTCGGGAGCAGGTTGGGCTGGTCGAGGCGAGCATCGGGCGCATGGTGCCGGTGATGACGCCGGAGAAGCAGGCGGAGACGCCTTTGCTGGTCTGTGTCGAGCCCTATTGTGAAATGCCGGTGGACAGCCAGGGATTCAAGGGGCCCCTCCCCCCCATCAAACACCTCAAGCCCGCGCCCAACTTTGCGGCCTACGTGGAGCGGAAGCTCTTCGCCCACAACATGACGCACGCCTGCACCGCCTATCTCGGCTTTCTGAAGGGCTATGAATATATTTATGAAGCCATTCGGGATTCGAAAATCCGCGCCATCGTGGAAGACGCCGGGCGGGAAAGCTGTCAGGCGCTGGCCGCAAAACACGCCATGCCGGTGATGGAGCTGCAAGCGCACCTGGACGATCTCATCCAGCGTTACCACAACCGCGCCCTGGCGGACCAGATCATCCGGGTAGCCCGGGACCCGCTACGGAAACTGGCTCCGGGGGACCGCCTGATCGGTGCCGCCACCACCTGTGTGGCGCAGGGGATTGCTCCCGAAAATATCGCGTTGGGTATCGCCGCCGCCTTGCAGTATGCCCCGGACGATCCCGCGGATCCCACGGTTGCGGCCATGCAGGAGCAGCTCCAGACCCAGGGCGTAACGGGTTTTTTAAGTGCATATTGCCAACTGGACCCAGCTATGCCTCCGGGAAGTCTGGTCTGCATGGCCCGAGATCGGCTGCGCGAACGCCTGGGCTAATCCGTCCGGCTTGCTACCGGGTCTGATATAATGGGTAAGCGAGACGGCAATGACGAAAGGAGTATTGGATGTACGCGGTACAAATCGGAGCGGGCAAAATTGGCCGGGGCTTTATTGGTCAATTGTTGTATCAATCCGGATTCCATACGACCTTTGTCGATGTCGATGAAGCGCTGGTCGCACTGCTGAATAGCCACCCAAGCTATCGCTTGGACCTGGTGCATGATTTTAAGGAATGCCTGGAAATCGGGGACTACGACGCCCTGCACGTTTCCGAGCAAGAAGCTGTGACCACGGCCATCGCCAGGGCGGACTGGGTGTCCACTTCCGTTGGGGCGTCGCACCTGGCGTCCTTGGCTCCCCTGCTGGCGGCTGGTATTGATCGACGGCGGAAAGCGCATGCCAGGCCCCTCAATATCCTGCTTTGTGAAAATACCATGCAGGGCCAGTCGGTGCTGGACGAGGGCATCCGGGCGGTATTGCCGGAAGCCACGTTGCCTTATTACGATGATCAGGTGGCGTTGTTAAATACCTTCACCGGGCGGATGGCCCCGTCTCCATTGGAGGCCGAGTTAACGGTGGACCCATTGCGCTTGATTGTGGAGCCGTGTAACTTGCTTTATTATGATGTCGATGCGGTGCGGGGTGAGATGCCGGTGGTGCAACATGTTACCCCGAAACCGAACTTTGACCGCTACATGAAAGAAAAGCTCTTCGTCCACATGATGGGACACAGCATCACCGGTTATCTGGGGCATCACCTGGGCTACCGATACGTCTGGCAGGC
>SKJD01000457.1 GCA_007116095.1 Candidatus Hydrogenedentota bacterium | reverse complement strand
TTTTCCGGGCGGGCTTTGTCTGAATCGCCATAGTTGAACTCGATATCATCGCCGGGCAATTCCCGCACCCGATGCCGCAAGTAACGGCGAAAATTATAGTGCGGGGCCGCAGTGTCGCTCCAGGCCCGGTTTCGCGCGGCGCCGTCCGGATTGACATCAGGCACGACATAGAAGGTGTATTGCTCCAGCAATTCCGGGAAATGGCGGGACAACAGCATCGGCAGCAGGGAGGCCGTGCGCGTGCCGATGGGTTCATCCGCATGCGCCCCGGCGGTGATGGATACCCGGCGATCTCCACGGCCCAGTTGGTACGCATTGATTGGGCGTCCGGACCGGGAGGCCCGGTTGAATTCCAGCGTCCGCGTGGCCTTCTGCCAATCCGCGCCAGCCAACAGTTCCGAATCCGCTATTTCCAATATTCGCCACCAGGGCGCCTCTGTATGCATGGTTACAATTTTCCTCCATGTTGCTGGGCTTGGCAAGCACGCCGGGGTTGTATGAATGTCGGCTTATTCGGCATGTTTGCGCCCCGGAAAGCGCCAAAACTACACATTCCCCTCCAATTTATTGTATTCTATAGGATATACGGGGGGTAAATTGCACGTAAGGCCGCAATTTCTGTTTTGTCCCGGGTCTGTTATGCGCTGCTTGGCAATCGGCCCGGAGTCCGCCTGTATTTATACGCGACGACCACAACAGGGAGATAGATACAACATGATGCAATTAGGGGTTAACACCGTATTGTTTGCCGATTTCGACCTGAAAACGGCCATGGAAAATATCAAGTGGGCTGGTTATGATGCGGCGGAAGTATCGGCCATAAAGGGCATGTGCGAGCACCTGGACCTGGAAAACTGGAAAAGCCAGGCCGCGGAAGTGAAGTCCCTGGTGGAATCGCTGGAACTGCCGATCAGCGCCATGGAAGTCGCCTCCCAAGACGAAGAACGTCTGCTCATCGCCTATGAAGCGGCAGCGGAAATCGGCATCCCTGTCGTCAATATCGGTCCGGGCGGCTCCAAGGATGAGCCGGAAGACCTGCAAAAAAGCATTGACACGCTGAACAACCTGGCGGCGAAGGCCGAGCCCTTCGGTGTGACCTTGTGCGTCAAGGCGCATGTCGGTAACGCCATCTGGAACACCCCCACGACGCTCAAGGCGATGGAACAGGTCAAGTCCGCCGCTTTCGGCATCGACATGGACCCGAGCCACATCCACCGTGCGGGCGAAGTGCCCCACGAAGCCCTGAAGGAAGTCGTGGGCGGCATGAAGCATGTCCACATCCGCGACTGCCTGGGCGCGGGCCCCAGCCCTGGGGTACCGGAATTACAGGCTTGCGGACGCGGGGAAATTGACCTCTTTGCCTACTGCAAAGTGCTTGTCGATGCAAAGTATGACGGCCCGGTGAACCTGGAAGTCATTGGCACCAAGGAATACCCCCTTAACCGCTGCGCCATCATCGCCGCCGAGAGCTACGGCTACCTCAACGCCTGCTTGAAGCAACTGGGCGCCCGGTAAATATCCGGGATGGCGCCCACGGGCAGGGAACTACGATAGACTATAGTTAGCAGAAGATTTATAGATTCAGGAGCGCGCAACAATGAGCGATATATTTGACGTCAGGGGTAAAGGCATTGTCATCACGGGAGGCGCGGGCGTACTTTGCGGCGCCATGGCGGAGGATCTCGCCGCCGCCGGAGCCAAGGTAAGCATCGCGGACTTCGATCTCCCGCGCGCTCAGGCCCTGGCCGACAAGATAACCGCGTCCGGCGGCACGGCCTGCGCGGTGCGTATCAACGTGCTGGACAAGGCGGAAGTCGAACAGGCTTATGAGGCGTCCCTGGACGCCCTGGGCAACATCGATGCGCTGATCAACGGGGCGGGCGGCAACCGGAAGGAAGCGACTACCTCGCCGGAACTCTCCTTCTTCGATCTCCCGCCGGAGGCGTTGAAGTCGGTCTTTGATCTGAACTTCGTCGGCACACTCCTGCCCTGCCAGGTCTTCGGCAAGCATTTCGCCGCACAAAAGCAGGGCATCATCCTCAATGTCTCCAGCATGAACGCCTTCAGGCCGCTGACCAAGATTTGCGGCTACTCCGCCGCCAAGGCCGCTGTCAGCAATTTCACCGAATGGCTGGCCGTGCACCTGGCCCATAACTGTTCGACGGAGATTCGGGTGAACGCCATTGCCCCCGGCTTCTTCCTGACCGACCAGAACCGCTTCCTGCTGACGGATGAAAAGACCGGCGCCCTGACGCCCCGTGGCCAGACCATCATCGATCACACGCCAATGGGCCGCTTCGGGGAGGCCGAGGAACTCTGCGGTACGGTGCGCTGGCTCCTCAGCGACGCCTCGAAGTTCATCACGGGCATCGTGGTGCCCATCGACGGCGGCTTCAACGCCTTCAGCGGCGTATAGCGTCCAGGAACCTTTCACACCAAAGCAAACATACGACTAAGTACAAATATACGTAGGGGAACCACATGAGCGCAGCGACTTCACTGACGACTTTGCCGAAAAATCATGAATATTTTGTGGGGATCGACTCCGATGGCTGTGTCTTTGACACGATGGGCATCAAGCAGCGGGAATGCTTCTGCCCGATGATGATCGGGCATTTCAAATTACAGCCCGTGGCGGAAGCCGCCCGGGAGTGTAAGGAGTTTGCCGATCTCTTCAGCAAGACCCGCGGCGCCAACCGCCACAAGACGATGGTGCGCATCCTGGACGAATTGCTCCCCGGCCATCCCATGGTGAAAGAGCGCCAGTTCGAGGTACCGCGCATGCCCCACTACAGCGCCTGGGCCAACGATCCCGGTAGCTTGCTGAGTGACAAGGGACTCCAACAAGCCATCGACACGGCCACCACGCCGGAGGCCAAAGCCGAGCTGGAGGCGGTCATGCGCTGGAGCAAGCGGGTCAATGCCTTGGTCGAGGAAATCGTCTTCAACATCCCGCCTTTCCCCTTCCTGCGAGAGAGCCTGGCCAAAATCCAGGAATCGGCGGATATGATCGTCTGCTCGCAAACCCCGACCGAGGCGCTGAACCGCGAGTGGGAAGAGCATGGCATTGCAAACTATCCCTACATCATTGCGGGACAGGAGCTGGGCACCAAGGCGGAACACCTACGCCTGGCCACCGAAGGCAAGTACGAGCCAGGTCACGTCCTGATGATGGGCGATGCGCCGGGCGACTACAAA
>SKJD01000405.1 GCA_007116095.1 Candidatus Hydrogenedentota bacterium | reverse complement strand
GGAACTGCCGGACAACGCTTTGGCCAGGATGCTTCATCAGCATGGTTGCGCCGATGACGCTCAATTGCAAGAAGCCTTGAAAATCCAGCACGAAACCGGCGGTTTTCTGGGCGAAATTCTCGTTGAAGCGGGTGTCCTGAACGAAGAGTCGTTGCTTGGATTTCTGGCCCGGAATTGTAAAATCCCCCACCTGAGCCTGCTGGATTACCTGATTGAAGCAGAGCATATCGCGCTGCTTCCCTGGGAGTTCTGCCTGAAGCACCGCTTGCTTCCCATTGATTTGCTGGGTCAGAATCTGACCATAGCCATGGTCAACCCCCTGGACCGGGAAGCGCTGCGGGCAGTGCGAGCTGCTTGTCCTGAATTGCATGTCAAGCCAGTGCTTTGCGCCTACCGGCACTTTGAAAAAGTTGCCGAGAAGTTTTTTCATGACAAGACGTCAAATGTTCAGAGCACGGTAAGCCTGGACACCTTCGGGCTGAGTGACACCCGGCCCGCCGCCGCGCCGCAGGCATTGCAGGAAAATGGAGCCGCAGAGAAGTCGGCGCAATCGACATCCACGGCGTCACCGGAAGCGCGTGAGTCCCTGTTACAGGCCATTTTTAAGCAGGATGAAGCGGAGGCGATGAATGATTTTGGGGAGCGTATTGGCCAGGTAAGGCAGGATTCACGTGATTCGAACATTGACGAGATGTTGGAACAAACCACGGTCGCGATGTTGGACAGCATGCGCGCGACGTATCAGTTGCTGGCCCGTCGGATTGCCTTGTTCAGAGATATGGATGCGGAAGACGTCGCCCGAATTTTCGCCAAGGGGCTGTCCCTGGAAGTAGAAGCGGATGCACTCATCTTTAACAAGGGCGACGAGGCGGATGGTCTTTACATCATTCTGGATGGTACAGTCACTATCTTTGATGGGCGCCATGTCCTGGCCGAACTGGGGCGCGGCGATACGGTCGGGGAAATGGCCCTGATTAACGGCGGACAACGCAGCGCCAGCGCCCGCGCCATTACACGCAGCAGCCTGCTGAAAATAACGATGCCGACTTTGTTACAACATCTGTCGCCGGAGGCGGCCAATCGCTTGTTAATGAACCTGGTTGTTATCTTGAGTGAGCGGTTGCGTTCAGCGAACACACAGTTGTTGATGATGCTGCGAAATATGGTAGGCTCCAGGGCGTGAGTCGGAGTGGACGGTTTGGCTTCGGTGGCTGGAAATAATATGTGCGAACCCGATAGCGAAAGGGAAATGTGATGCGATATCTGGCCTTGGTATTAATAGGGGGATTATTCATGTCGTTATCTGCTCCGGCCCCTGGGGCGACCTTGGAAATTTTGGTGGGCGACCTTGAAATCGCCATGGGAGAAAGCATAGATTTGCGTGCGGAGCTGATCGGAGCCGACCCGTCGGAATACCTCGCCCTGCCTTTTGTGAACAAATCCCGCTGGGGCGCGCATGAGCGCTTCGATGCAGACGGCGTGGCCCGGTTTCAGATTCCGTTGCCGAACCCGGGGCCGGCGGATGTCGAGGTCCTGTTGATTCCCCTGGAGGTGGATAACTGGATGGGGACCTCCAACAAGGACATGCTGATGGCGGGCCATCCCATGCCCCTGGATTTTGACGGGCCGCGCTCGAACATCACTCAGGTGACGGTGCTCCGCAAGGATTTTCAGGCGCATACGCCGGGGGACACCGCCTTTGCGATGCAGTGGGAACCGTGGTTCACCCCGCAGAGCTCCTACTGGAACACCGCCCACGCCGTGCCGCTGGTCGGCTTCTATGCCTCCTACCACCGCGATGTGGCCCGACAGCATATTCTCTGGTTCGTGGAAATGGGGGTGGACTTTGTCCTGCCGGACTGGTCGAACCATATCTGGGGCCGGGAACACTGGCACGAGCGGGGCTCCGGGACCAATACCATCATTCACGCCACCACCCTCTTTCTGGAAGAGCTTGCCGACATGCGAGACGAGGGAATACCCGTGCCGCAGGTGGCGATCATGCCGGGCCTGAGCAACGGCCCGCCCGCGAAGATGCAAGCCCTGAATGAGCAACTGGAATGGATACACCAGAACTATTTGCGTAATCCACGTTTCAATGGGTTGTGGTTCGAATTCGACGACAAGCCGCTGGTGGTCGTGCTGGACACCAACGCCATGGCGCATCCAGACGGCCGTACGGAAGCCGCGTTCCGCATTCCCTTCGTCCAGCAGACGTTGGGCGCTTCGGAGGAAGAACTCGACCAATTGCGTATCGAGGATGATACCCCCGTTGACGATACGCATTTCACTGTCCGCTGGATGTCCACCCAGTTGCAAACGACCCAACATCATGAGCTGGGCTACTGGACTTGGATGGACGGTAGTATCGAGCCGGTCGTAACCTACAACGAGGACGTGGCCGAGGCGGTCACGGTGACCCCGGCCTTCTTCGCTGAATATGGCTGGATGGCCCCTGAGGCCTATGGTCGGCGGGGCGGAGCCACCTTGATGCAAACTTTCGAGGTGGCCCTGGAACACCGGCCCAAGGTCGTATTTCTGCACCAGTTCAACGAGTTTGCCGGGCAGCGTGAAGGCGGTGGCTATGGTCCGGACAACAACATCTACGTCGACAGCTACAGCGTTGAGTTCAGCGACGATCTGGAGCCGGTTTCCCTGACAGCACCCGGTTACCGCGACGATCCAGGGGGCTGGGGCTTCTATTACCTGAACCTGACCCAGGCGTTGATGGCGTTTTACCGGGAAGTAACGCCGCAGGACACCTTGATGGCGATCAGTACGCCGTTGGCCGGAGCGCAGGTGTCGGATGAACAATTACAACTTGCCTGGACGGTCCTGGGGCCAGAGCCGCAAGCGTATCGGATTGAAATCAACGGCGCGGAAATCGCCCGGGTGACGTCGGAGCAGGCCGCCTTTGAGGCGCGAGCCTTGGACATTGCGCTGAATGACCTGGACCTGCCGTCCGGATCGCATACGATGACAATCGTGGCCGAGGAAGCGCATACCCGCTTCCCGCTGTCTTATACGTCGCACGATCGTATCCAGGACGATCCCGTTACGCCCCGGGCCCAGGTTGCCTTTGTGGTGGAATAGGGCAGCATAGGCGATTGCAGTAAGGGAGGGACGGTATTTTGCCGGAAGACATGGGGTTACGCGCCGTCAGCCTGGTGGGGCTGGCGGCCATGATTGGGTTGGCGTGGTTACTG
>SKJD01000042.1 GCA_007116095.1 Candidatus Hydrogenedentota bacterium | reverse complement strand
TGCGATCACTGTCTTTCGCGACCTTTTCGATGGGCTGTCCTGTTTCTTCTGCAATCAACTTGTTGACCCGCTCGCGAATTTTGAGGATTTCCTGGGCTTCAATCCGGATGTCCGCGGCCTGGCCCCCGGCCCCGCCGCTGGGCTGGTGCAGCAGGAAGCGGGTGTGTGGCAGGGTATAACGGTCCTCCTTGGCTCCGCCAAAGAAAATCGGCACGGCGATACTTGCGACCCAGCCGGCGCCGATGGTGATCACCGGCGAACTGATGAAGCGCATCGTGTCCAGAATCGCATATCCGGAATCCACATGACCGCCAGGCGATGTGATAATCATTTTGATGGGGTCATGATTCTCGCTGTCCATGAGCAAAAGCTGGGTCATGATTTTCTCGGCCAGCTCCTGATCCACCTGTCCAGATAACAGGATGGTGCGGGACTTCAACATTTTGGCGAAAGCGCCCTCCTGCTTCAACTCAGCCAAGGCGTCTTTCTTGGTATCTTCATCAGAACAAGGCATGCTATATCCTCGGTGGTTTTTATAGGTGTGAACGGCAGTAAATGAGCCACTATTGTGCCATTTTTCGTCAAATAACTGCAAACCCGATCATGGCTCCGGGTATTTGCTTCAGACTGGCGCCACCTGTGGAAGCCGGCTTTCCTTGGGTAGATTCAACCCCGTTGGCGCCCATGAATTTTATTGCATTCTTGCAAAGTTTTCTTTTTATGGAATTCCATGTTACCCTAAAGCACAGCGGTTGCTGTGCCGGGAAAGTTTGCACCCCGCTACATTTGATTGTACGTATGCCGCAGGGTAAGGGGACGTCACTGCGTTGCCCGCCATGCGTTCACATTATGACATCGATGCTTCACCCGGTTCTTTATCGGTGGGCCGTGGGAGAAATCATCGTATAACCAAGGGGGAAATGGTTGTATGAAGTTTGGCAAGTTAGGGGCCTCGGGAATTGAGGCCTCAATCATTGGGCTGGGCACTTGGGTGACAGGCGGTGGTCGTATTTGGGGGGAAGAACCGGACGACGCCGAGTCCATCCGCGCAATTCACGCCTCCATGGATCATGGGGTAAACCTGATCGACACCGCTCCACTCTATGGATTCGGGCACAGCGAAAAGGTGGTTGGCCAGGCCATCAAAGGCCGCCGCGACCAGGTTATCCTCGCCACCAAGTGCGGTCTCTGGCATGCGGATGCACGGGGCTCGCTGTTCGTCGAGGACTTCGACGGCCATACGGTGTACCGAAGCCTACGCCCCGACACCATCGCCATTGAGATTCAAGACAGCCTGCGCCGCCTGGACACCGATTATATCGATCTCTACCAGGTCCACTGGCCGGCTATCCCACCTGAAAAAACGCCTATCGAAGAGACCATGGCCTGTCTGAATGCTTTGAAGGATCAGGGCAAAATCCGAGCCATAGGCGTCTCCAATGTGTCGATGGATGAGTTGGAAACCTACCGAAGCTGCGGCGAGATCGCCAGTGATCAGTTGCGTTACAGCATGCTCTTCCGTGAGCCGGAAGCGGATATCCTGCCCTATTGCGCCAAGCATGATTTGGCGACCTTGACCTACATGTCCTTGGAACAGGGCCTGTTGACGGGCAAGGTCGGGCTGGACCGCGACTTTGGCGAAGCGGAATGGCGCAGCAATCCGGACTGGAATCCCTGGTTCAAAAAGGCGAACCGACCAAAAATTCTGGACCTGCTGGCGGGCTGGCGTGGGCTGACAGAGAAATACAATTGCAGCCTGGCACAGCTTGTGATTGCCTGGACGGCCGCCCAGGAGGGGGTTACCCATGTCCTGTGTGGCGCCCGCACCAAACAACAGGCGCTGGACAATGTGGCGGCGGGCAGCCTGGAACTTGAAGCGGATGATATCGCGAAGATACGTGCGGATGTGGTGGCCCTGGGAGCGCCGCGGTAATCCGGGCGCAGTCTTGTGGCGCGTTCGACACTATTTGCATAAGGTGGGAAGCAAGAAGGACATAACAGATGAATATGTATCGCGGGGGCCGGGGAAAAACTTGGGTTGTACGCAGGGGACGTCTTTGGGCGGCCTGTTTAGGTATGGGCTGCCTGGGCCTGGCCTTGTTGTTGGCGCTCTCCGGAGGCGAAGCCGGCAAGCGGGCCCTGAGCATCGAGGGGCTGCCATTGGGCGCGGAATATCCTTACCAATCGCCGCTGGATGTGACGCTCTCTTCGGATGGGGATATCGCCTAT
The DNA here is from genome assembly GCA_007116095.1 of Candidatus Hydrogenedentota bacterium. Classification (GTDB taxonomy): domain Bacteria; phylum Hydrogenedentota; class Hydrogenedentia; order Hydrogenedentales; family SCBR16-9; genus SCBR16-9. The sequence continues at coordinate 979 of SKJD01000042.1, read as the reverse complement.
GTCATAGAACATACGGCCATGCAGGTAACGGCGGTGGCGCTGGAATCCGGCGATCGCCTGTGGGAAGTCTCTCTGGACGCCGCGCCCTCAAGCCTGGTGCTGGATGAAGCGGAAAAGTTGTTGTACGTCGGTTATGGGCTAGACGACGGCAAGATTGCTGCTATCCACTCGGAAAACGGCGGGCTGGTGTTTGGCATGGACGCCGGTCACACCCCCACTGCGTTACAGTTGTCTGCCGATGGCAAGACGCTCTACGCCGCCAATCGTTTTGAACATACCATGGTCGCCTATGATCTCGAAAGCCATCTCAAGGTAGCCGAGATCGCTGTGGCGCGGGAGCCCATTGCCGCACGCATCACCCCCGATGGCGGCACTTTGGTGGTGGCGCAGCATTTGCCTGCCCAGGCCGCCAACAGCGACAAGGTGGCTGCCAAAGTGACCCTGATCGATACCGCTGCGTTCGAAGTAACAAGCACAATAATACTGCCCAATGGCTCGACCAGCTTGCGCGATGTTGCGGTATCTCCGGATGGCGCCTATGCCTATATTAGCCATGTCCTGTCCCGTTTCCATCTACCGACAACACAACTGGAACGCGGCTGGATGAACACCAGCGCCCTGAGCATCATCGATCTGGCGGAAGGAGCCTGGTTGACGACGGTATTGCTGGATGATGTGGACCGCGGCGCGGCGAATCCCTGGGGGGTGCGCTGTTCTGCCGATGGCGCGACTCTGGTCGTGGCGCATTCCGGCACCCATGAGCTCAGCGTTATCGATCGCAAGGCCCTGCACGACAAAATTGATCGCGTCGCGGCCGGAGAGCGCGTCAGTGATATTTCCGTCAGTCTGGACCGTGTCGTAAATGACCTGAGTTTCCTAGTCGGCTTGCGTACGCGCGTCGCCTTGCCCGGCAACGGCCCGCGTGGAATGGCGCTGGCCGGAGATACCGTGGTCGCGACAGAGTACTTCAGTGACAGCC
>SKJD01000345.1 GCA_007116095.1 Candidatus Hydrogenedentota bacterium | reverse complement strand
TTGCTCTTGTCGTTCGGGTTGGCCGGAAACGCGGCTTTGCCGCTGGGGGCCAGGGCCGCGAGGGCGGCTGCCGACGCGGTCCGTTGGAGAAAGCCCCGACGCGACAGGTGACGGCCACTGCCTAGCGCTTGTTCGGTTTGGCTTTTCAGTATATCGTTCATAACAACTCCCTTGGTGGTGCTTATCTCAGCATGCGAAGGGCATGTAGTCACGACGGTCATGATGTGATTTAAGCACAAGCCTGGAGGCTGTATCAATTGGGCAGGGGAGAGCGCTATCAGGCGTCGGAGTCAGAGTCGGCAGGCGGGGCGGGTTTGGGGGCGAATAAGAGTTCGTACCCGATGAGCACGAAGAGACCGCCCATGATGGCGATGTCGGCGATGTTGAAAATACCGGTGCGCAGTTGCCAGGTCTCGAAGTTGATTCCCATGTTCATGAAATCCACCACGCGGCCGTCTCGAAAGATGCGATCGATGAGGTTGCCAACGCCGCCAGCAAGGATCAGGGAGAGTGCGAGCACCACCGGAAACGGCATAGCCCGCGCCAGGAAGAGATAACCGGCAACTCCCACGAGTATCACGCTGTTCGCCAGGGTCAGGACCCAGAAGCGGGCAGCCTCGGACATATTGCCGCCGAGGCCCAGGAAGGCCCCGGTGTTCTCGGCGTATTGCAACCGGAAGAGGTCGCCAAGGAAGACGAGGGGGGGCTGATCCTTCAGCGTGGTGATGGCGATGAGCTTGGTGGCGTGATCCGCCGCCACGATACCGGCCAACAAGGCCAGAATCCAAACAGCGCGTCGCTTTCGGCTTTCGGGGTCCGGTAGCATGAAATATCACGGCTCCCTGGGTGATCTGGCTGAGCAAGATTCGATGGTTGTCGCTTAGAGCAGCGACTCCGATACAAGATATGGCGTCATTGCTTTCATGGTCCGCGGGGTTACCGGCGCGTCGCTCGAAGACACGGTCAATCCCTGTAAGCGCAGGCTGTTGATGCGCAGTTGCACCGCCGCCCCATACAGGAGGTTCAGAGCCACATCGACCACTTTGCGGTTGGTCGGTTCTTCCAGGTGGCTGCCTTTCGTCCAATCATTGAAGGCGCCCATCGCCGGACCACACCAGATCTGGTAGTCTTCCTGACGATCCGCGACGCCGCGCAGGGCCCAGCCCGAGGATTGCCCCAGATACCACCGGAATATGAGGGCCATCTTGTGGCGGGGGCGCTTTTCGGCCTTCTCAATCTGGGTGGGATCAATTTGCTGGAAGAACTGCTTGGTCTGCTCCCAGATATCTTCGAGTGGCGCGCGGAAGATTTGCTCTTCCAGCTTGCTGCGTTCGTCCGCGGGAATTTCGTCGATGCTGTCGTATTCTTTGTAGGTGTCATAGAGCTTCGCGCCGCGCACGCCATAGCGGCAGCCCTTCTTCAGCACCTGCACGGTTACGCCCATCTCGAACATGTCCGCCGCTGGCGCTTTCTCGACGTCCGTCTGGGTCGCATCGGCCAACAACGCCTTCACATAGTCCGACGTGCCCGCCTCGACACAGGCCTGGTTCACCGAGCCGGTCACGATGTAGGCCGCGCCCATGGAGAAGGCCGCGGCTGCCGCCATCGGTGTGCCGATGCCACCACCAAGACCTACGCGCAACGGGTCGGGGTAGTTATATTGCGCCTGCATCTCGTCCCGCAGCTTGAGCAGGGCCGGAAGGAGCGTAATGGCGGGACGGTGGTCCGTGTGGCCGCCGGAGTCCGACTCGGCGGTCAAATCCTGCGCCACTGGAATTTCTTTCGCGAGCGTCGCTTCTTCCTCGGTGATCTCGCCACTGGCCAGTAGTTTGTCCAGCATGCGCTCTGGCGGCGCGGCGAAGAAACGCGAGGCGACTTCCACCCGCGACGCCTTGGCGATCACCTTGTTCGGCGCGACCACCTTGCCGTTTTTATCGCGGTAGAGGCCCTTGACGCGGTATTTTATCAGCGGCAGTGACAGGCTGATGTAGGCCGAGGCCTCGACCAGCCGCACCCCGTATTGCAACAAGAGATCCGCCACTTCCTGCTGCCAGCGCGGTTCGTTCGGGCTGTTGATCAGGTTGACGCCGAAGGGCAGTCCGTCCATGCTTTCAGTCAGCCGCTTCAGGGCGGCTTCAATGCGTTTGGGCGGCAAGCCCGCCGCGCCAAAAAAGCCCAACATCCCCGCGCGTCCCAGGCTTTCCACCAATTCTTCCGACGCAATGCCATTCGCCATGGCCCCGGCGTAATAAGGGTAGCGTAGGCCATGATCCTGTATAAAACTCTGGTCACCCAGGTTGTCCAGGGGGCATGCCGGGGCCACGCTAACCAGCATCTTGCTGTTTTTCTGGTCCTGGAATGGACCAATATGGCCGACGCCGTTCATCATGCAGCACAATTCTTCGTCTTGGAGCACCACAAACGCATCCTCGTGGATACGTTGCAGGCCTTCGGCCAGGGACAGGGGCTTGCCCGTTTCGGAACCTGCCTCCGGCGTCCAGTAGCCCACACAGTGAAATGTGTCTATGGTAACATCTATCTCTTGTCCATCTAGGAAGTCTAATTGCATGAAATTTTCCTGTAATTGCGCTTGAAAATCAGGCCCGGGTCCCTGAAAACACGGCACTTCCTGGAGCGGCATGGCCGGAATACTGTCGGGGAAAATTTGCAACGACGCGGAGCGTCGCTCTAGGTAAGGGCGTTGGAACGCATGTGATGCATTTCATCTAACCCCTTGAAAGACCAAGGGATATCGGCACGTAAAGAAGAGAGATTATATGAAATCCACGCCCAAACTGTCAAATTCCGGGCGCGGTTCCGGTTCTGCCTGTCCTTGTGGGGCATGCGGACCCCAGGGAGCACAGTGCATCAAGGTCCAGTCGGCGCAACAGGCCTGAATAATCCGGATGCGGCTTGTGTTTCACGAAATTGATATGGGCGCGCCAAGTTGATACACTTCGCAGTTTTAGGTGTTGTGCACGGGGCGCAATACACCTTGAGCGTTATTGCATTGCGCATTATCCTGATGTCACAAAAGCGCTAAAATCCAAAAAAACCACTTTCGACCCATGGGAGTCTGGCAAGTTGGATCAGAAAGTTCAACAATGCGACATGGGTCGCATTGCTTGGGCGAGACCGGGAGTGAGGTCGTGAAGGAAGCATGCAAGGTGGAGCGTCACGTACAATGAGACGCTTGGTCTGCGCTTGCGTGTCTG
>SKJD01000490.1 GCA_007116095.1 Candidatus Hydrogenedentota bacterium | reverse complement strand
TGTTTTTCGAGGCAATGCGGCAGGATTGTCAATTCAGGGCGGGTCGCTTTAGAACTCCAAGGTTTAACCCAAATTCAGGAGAATTTCCAAAATGGCAATTGTCACCATGCGTGAATTGCTGGAGGCCGGTATCCACTTCGGCCACCAGACCCGGCGTTGGCACCCGAAGATGAAGCGCTATATCTTCGGGCAGCGCAATGGCATCTACATTATTGACCTGCAGAAGACCCTGCGGCAACTCTACCGGGCCTATGGCCTGGTGCGGGAAACGGTTGCAGAAGGCGGTACGGTCCTTTTCGTGGGCACGAAGAAGCAGGCCCAGGAGCCGGTGAAGGAGCATGCGGAACGCAGCGGCATGTATTACGTCAACACGCGCTGGCTTGGCGGTACGCTGACGAACTTTGAAACGGTGCGCACCAGCATCAACGAGTTGTCCCGCATCCAGAAGCTGGAAACGGACGGCACGGTGGAAAAGCTGAGCAAGAAGGAAGGCATCATCATCCGCAAGAAGCGGGAGCGTCTGGAAAAGAACCTGTCGGGTATCCAGAAAATGCCGCGAGTGCCGAACATCATGTTTGTTATTGACGTCAAGCGCGAAAACATCGCAGTGCGGGAAGCGGCCCGTCTCGGGATTCCGTGTATCGGTATCGTTGACACCAACACCGATCCTGATCTGGTGGATTTCCCGGTCCCTGGCAACGATGACGCCATCCGCGCTTTGCAGTTGTACTGCAAGCTGATTGCGGATGCGGCGCTGGAAGGCAAGTTGCAGGCCGAGAAAATCCGTGCGGACGAAGCCGAAGAAGCTGGTATCAAGGAAAAGTTCGAGGTGGATGAACGCGAAGACGCCGGGGAAGAAGAGGCCCCCGCGGCTGTAGCCGCCCCGGTGGAGACGAAGGAAGAAGCGCCCGCCGAAGCGCCGGCTGAAGCGCCTGCCGAGACTCCAACCGAAGCTCCGACCGAGACTCCTGCCGAACCCACCGAAACCCCGCAGCAACAGTAAGTGGTTGCAATAAAAGACATTACATAACCTATTCCTGGAATAGTGTGTATATAGGAGATGGAAACTTATGGCAATTACTGCCGCTGATGTAAAAGAACTGCGTGAATTGACCGGCGCAGGCATGATGGATTGCAAAAAGGCCCTGGCCGAATCGAACGGCAACAAAGATGAAGCTGTAAAGTGGCTGCGTGAAAAGGGCATGGCGAAGATGGCCAAGCGCGAGGGCCGCGTCGCAGCCGAAGGCCTGGTGGAATCATATATCCATATGGGCGGGAAAATCGGCGTGCTGGTGGAAGTGAACTGCGAGACGGACTTCGTCGCACGTGGGGAAGCCTTCCAGGAACTGGTCCGCAATATCTGCCTGCAAATCTGCTCGACCGGCCCACAGTGGGTTGCACGTGAGGAAGTGCCGGAATCCGCTTATGCCGCGGAAAAGGAAATCTACGTGAAGCAGGCGGCGGAGTCCGGGAAGCCGGAGCAGATCTGCGAGAAAATTGCCGAAGGCAAGATGAACAAGTGGTTCAGCGAAGTATGCCTGCTGGAACAGCCCTTCGTGAAGGATGGCGACAAGACCATCAATGACCTGGTGGTGGAAGTTGGCGGCCAGGTAGGCGAGAAGCTGAATGTACGTCGTTTTGTGCGCTTCCAACTGGGTGAAGGCATCGAGAAGAAGGAAAGCAACTTCGCGGATGAAGTTGCTGCGGAACTGGCCAAGGCCGAGAAGAAGGCCTAAGTCTTCTCCCACGACTACGGAACCGAGTACAATTGAATCAACGCCCGGGGCAGGCTCCGCGCCTGCCCCGGATTCCATAGCGTCCAGCGGGCCGTCTACCGGATCGGTCTTGGCGGACTTGCAGATCGAGGACACGCACCTGGCGTGGCAAGCCGGTAACCGGCAACTGAAAGGCGGTGTGAATCTTGGCGGACCTGGCCTACAAACGCATAATGCTCAAACTCAGCGGCGAAGCGCTCTCGCAGAATGGGGGGATCGACTTTGATGTACTGGGCAAGTTCTGCGATGAAATCCTGGAAATCCATGCCCTCGGGGTGGAAATCGGCCTGGTCGTCGGCGGCGGCAATATCTTCCGTGGCGCGGAAGGCGCCGGCACCGGTCTGGATCGACCCACCGGCGATTACATGGGGATGCTGGCCACCGTGATTAACGCGCTGGCCATTCAGGCATCGCTGGAAAAGCGGGGCGTGCCGACACGGGTGATGACCGCCATAGAGATGCGGCCGGTGGCAGAACCGTATATTCGCCGTCGGGCGACGCGACACCTGGAAAAGGGACGTGTGGTCATTTTTGGCGCCGGAACGGGTAATCCTTTCTTTACTACCGACACGGCCGCGGCCCTGCGCGCGAACGAGATTGGCGCGCAAATCCTGATGAAGGCCACGAAAGTCGATGGCGTATACAGCGCGGACCCGGTGAAAAATCCGGACGCCGTGCGTTACGATAGATTGAGTTACCAGCGTGTATTGACGGAACAACTGGCCGTGATGGATGCGACCGCTATTTCGTTGTGTCGTGAAAACCAGCTGGCGATACTCGTGTTTAACCTGACCCGTCCCGGGAATATCGTGAAAGCGTTGCACGGAGAACCAATTGGCACCATGGTAGAGGGAGATTAGTACTATGCCCCACCCCGTTATTAAAGAAGCGCGTGATAAGATGGACAAGTGCGTGGAAGCATTTCACCAAGAGATGGACAATATTCGATCGGGCCACGCCACGGCGGGCTTGCTTGATGTGGTGGAGGTGGAGGTGTATGGCTCCAGAATGAAAGTAAACCAACTGGGTACGGTGACTGTGCCGGACCCGAACCTGGTAGTCGTGGAGCTGTGGGATAAATCGCAGCTTTCCGTGGTGGAGAAAGCGATTCAGCAGTCCCCCTTGGGCCTGAATCCGTCGAACGACGGCAAAGTCATCCGGATTCCCATTCCAAAACTGTCCGAAGAACGACGCCGGGAGCTGGTCAAGGCGGCCAAAGAGCATGTGGAACAGGCCAAGGTAGCGGTTCGGAACGTGCGGCGCCATGCGATTGATGCGTTGAAGAAACTGCAGAAGGATGGGGAAATCCCGGAAGACGATGCGCATCGCATCGCCCGTGTGGCGCTGGCGCGGTTCTTCGCGGAAAACCTCGTCAGCCTCGCCCCGGGGCTCGCCGATACCGTCACCCATGGCGCCGGTTTCACCGAGAAAGCGGAACTGGC
>SKJD01000097.1 GCA_007116095.1 Candidatus Hydrogenedentota bacterium | reverse complement strand
GCTCTACATCATAGCCTACGTAGGGATAGGCAATTTTCAGGGCATCCACCGAAAAATAGCGATCGGCTGTGCGCATTTCTTCAAGCAAGCGCACCAGATTGTTCGGCGTGACATAAACTTGTAAGCCAACCGTCTGACGCACTAGAAGTTGATTTGCACCTCCGCGATCGCGGGGCCACATCGAGAAATTGGCGACCGCCTGCACGTCGTAGTCCAGCAGCATCTCCATGAAGGACATGGCGAAGCTTAGGCGGGCCAGCTCCATGTGCGCAAATTCTTCGTCCCCGTCCATCATGTTCCAGGTGTCGATGGTCATGATGTTCATCACCTGCACCAAGTCCGGTACAAGATCATACCGGCCCATTTGCTGGTAGACCATCTGGTAATATTCGTCACGCATTTCGTCGACCTGGTCCTGATACCAGAAGCGCAGGATGGGACCATCCCCCGGATACTCGGGAAACTCTTGCCAGTCACCGAAGTGAAAATAGGTCTCGCGTTCATCCAGCGCCGCACTCCACGGCTCCACCTGCGAACGCCACTGTTCGGTCAGGATATCCGGCTGCACGTAGGAGAAGAAATTCTCCAAATCTTCACGCGTCGTTTGCAGGCGCTCCAGCATTTCCTGATCTTGTCGGTAGCTTTGGAGCTTTTCCTCAAAGTAAAACTTGTAGACCGCGCCAAAGGCCGCGAAAGCGGAGAAAAGAAGTACCGTTCCTATAATGCGTCGCTTGCTCATGTGGCGCTACCTCCATCTGCATCCGCATCGTCGGATGCATCAACGGCTTGGGTCAGGCCACCAGTTTGGGTAGCGGTCTGCCCCGGACGGGCCCTTTCAAACTCAATGAAAATCGTAAAGGTAAAGAGGCCCTGGCCCTGGATACGCTGTGTTTGACCGCCTCCCATACCGCCCATGCCACCCATGCCGCCAAGGCCGGCCATGAGGTCCATGCCCATGCCCATGCCACCGCCGCCGCCACCGCGACCGCCACGTCCACTGATCGGACTGGTAACCGGGGCATTGTAAATAGTGTTCCAGGCAACCCGCTGTACGCTGGCCTGGTTGAAATGGATATCCTTTACTTCGACAACACGGCCACCCGGCAAGGTGCGCTGGCTGTTTCGCAGATTCTCCACGAAGATAAGGATGCCCTCATCCGATTCCGAGAGTCCCTGGACCATCAGGCCATTGGGATTTTCAATCTGCGGCACTTCCTGGTCCGGACGTCCGCCACCGCCACCGCCTCCGCCTCCGGGCATCATGCCCATGAGTCCAGACATCATGTCACCGCCCATGCCGCCCATGCCGCCAGCGCCGCCAGCACCACCGCGGCCATCGACTCCCGGGAAACCATTGATTTCCATGCCTTCGGGCAAGACGCCGCCACGATCGCCGCCACGGCCACCTGCGCGACCGCCGCCGCCACCACCATCCATGCCCATACCCAAGCCCATGCCACCCATGTTTCCCATCAGGGCCGACATCGGGTCGGACATATCCGGGGCTCCGCCTTCACCATTTCCGTTGCCTCCCTGGGCATTCGGGCCGCCCATACCCAAGCCCATGCCTGGCATCATCATCCCCATGTCGCCAGTCTCCTGACGTTGCTGGGGCGCGCCGGCGCGCATGGTCTCAACCAAACTGAACCAAATCCGGTTCGTGGTCGGACGGGCTTCATTAACCATGGTCAGTTCATCAAGCCAGAACGTGCGGTTCTCCCGCGCTTGGTCCAGCTCTTGCACCAGATTCGACACCTGCTCCACTTCATTACGCGCCTGAATCAGCTCTTGGCGTTTCTGGGAGCTGGGGATAGAACCGGTGGCTTCGATCTGTTGCGCCATCTGCGGATCAAAGCGCTGTATCTGCGCTTTCTCCATCTGAATCCGCTCCCGGACCACCCGGTTCTCGTTGGCCTTCACCGGAATGATCGACGCCATGATGACCGCCAACGTCGCCAGGGACAGTGACCAGTAGATGGCCTGTTCCTTCTGGCGCATGGCTTCCATCACCTGCGGCGGAATCAGGTTGATTTCAATCGGCACCTGTTCCAGACAGCGCAGGGCGAGCCCGAGTACGACACTGGCCGCTTCGGGATTGTCATTGATTTGTTGCGCCCCCGGCCCCACGGCAATGCCTTTGAGCGGTTGCGCCACGCGGACTTCCATGCCCAGTTGCTGTTGCAGGTAGGGCCCAATATTTCGCAGTGCGGCCCCGCCCCCGCTCAACACGACCCGGTTGACCTGGCCACCGCCTGGCAAGGATCGGAAGAACGCGAAAGAACGGGTCGTCTCGGAGACCAGCCGTTGCAGGCCTTGTCCGATGACTTCGCCGCCTTTGCCGTCCCTGGCGGGATCGCCGGAAGGGGCAAAGCCCTTTTGGCGCTTCAATTTCTCGGCGTCGGCGAAACTCAGGTTAAAATTCTCGGCAATCGCCTCGGTCACTTCGTTGCCGCCCAGGTTCAACGGACGGGTGAAGCGGAATTGATTGTCGCGCTCGATCACGATGTCGGTTGTGGTCGCGCCGATGTTGATCAGGGCCACGCAATCGCCCTGCTCGCCCAACTCGCCGCTGCGCTTGAGCCAGTTGTAGGCCGCCAACGGCGCCACATCCACGGTGTCGATCGTCCGTTTGGCTTCCTTGAGCAGCTCAATTTGCTTGTCAACCACTTCCACCTTGATCGCCGCCATCATCACCTCGTAACCGCCCTGTTCGGTGCGGTCCAGCACCTGGTAGTCCATGGCGATCTGGTCGAGCGAGAAGGGAATCTGCTGCTGGATTTCGTAGCGGACGATCTGGCTGACCTTGTATTCCGGTACGGGCGGCAGCGGGCGCGTGCGGGTGAAGACCGACTGTCCGGGCATTGCAAAAACTGTCTTCTTTGTCCGGACTTTCGCCTCTTTCAGGAGCGCGTTAAGCGCCTGGAGGCGGAGGTTGCGTACCTGCTCATCTTCCATATCCGGCGTGGACGGAATCTCTTTCTGGAAGTATTTGGTGAGTTGGTAGCCGGTGTTGGTGCGCGCAAGTTCGCACAAGCGGATGTTTCGCGTACCTACATCCAAAATCAAGCGTTTCTTGCGTCGTTTTAGTAAGCTGGCCATGCGATTTGCCATCCTATGGGTCTGTTGCGGCGCAGGTCTCCCAAAACCTTAGGCCACCCCTCGGCCTGAACCGCTTGCAAAATTGCGATGCGGCTAAACTCTAAAAATGCTAATTCAT
>SKJD01000350.1 GCA_007116095.1 Candidatus Hydrogenedentota bacterium | reverse complement strand
TGGCCAAGGCCAAATCGCCTTTCGACAATTTGGTGCCCCCACTGTTCACCCGGTTAAAAATATCGACCACAACATCCAGCGTGATATCCGGATCAGTGATTTCTTCGACATAAAGATCAACATCCAAAATGGAAAGCAGCCGGGATATGCGACCAGAATACTTGACAGCCTTGGTTCCAATCTCAGGAATTTCCGACAGCTTTTCAATGACTTCTTCGTGACCTGTCTGGCCTCTACACATTAAAGAAGAGACATCAATCCAGAGGGGATCATCGCGCATTTTAACCGGCTGATAAAACGAAAAGTTCATCTTATCAAGATGGAAATTTAACCCCTTGAAAGTTTGTGAATTGCCATCAAAAAATTTAGGGGGTTTGCCCCGTACAACCCCATACAATGAGGTTATGCGTTGTTGACCATCCAGCAGGAGTTTTACAAATCCTGGCGCCAACTGCTGATCCCCACGATGGCTTACTGCGTTGGATTTTGTAGTCCAGACCAATAAGCCCCCGACCGGGTGTTTTTTGTATAACGAATCAAATAGTCCTCGAATTTGATCCCGGTTCCATACATACCCGCGTTGAAATTCAGGGAGCGCCAAGTGTCCATTGTCAATGTGGTCCAACAAAGTCGATATCTTCATAGAAAAAACAATTCCCCTCTATATAAGTATGCAATTCATCGTGTTTGGTAGTATACACGTTGATAGGTAGGAAACTTCAACGATTGGTGATGCAGAATTTAAATAAAGCCCGCTTTTCTCATCCGCGACCCATTCAGGGTCGACCGTAGTTGGGGGGGCCTGTACCCGGGGTGACGACCGCTCCGCGGTCGGGCAGGGGTGCAACTTGCAGGCGAGCACTTCGGGTCTTATAGCGGGAAGGAATTCCGGGGGCGCCGTGTTTGGTTCCGATGAAGCAAGTAATTTATAATGTGTCTAAATTAGAATCAGACAAGCAACCCAATAAACCGATTGGAGTTTAACGAAGATATGGAAAATGTATTGATTATCGGATCCGGACCTGCCGGGTATACGGCGGCGTTGTATGCCGCCCGCGCCAACCTGGAGCCGCTCTGTCTGGAGGGGGAGTTGAGTGAAGACATCCTGCCGGGCGGACAATTGATGACCACCACCGAGGTGGAAAATTATCCGGGCTACCCGGAGGGCGTGACCGGTCCGCAGATGATGGAAGATTTCAAGAAGCAGGCCGCCCGTTTCGGGGCGCGTTATGAGTATAAAACCGTTACCCAGGTTGATTTCTCCACCCATCCCTTCAAGGTCTTCTCGGGCGAGAAAGAATGGGAGGCCAAGAGCGTCATTATCGCCACCGGCGCGACAGCGAAGTACCTTGGGCTGGAGTCGGAAGAACGGTACATGAACAAGGGTGTTTCCGCCTGCGCCACCTGTGACGGCGCCTTGCCGCGTTTCCGGGGCAAGCCGGTAGTCGTTGTGGGCGGTGGCGACACGGCCATGGAGGAAGCGCTCTTCCTGGCCAATTTCGCCAGCGAAGTGCACATCATCCACCGTCGCGACCAGTTCCGCGCCAGCCCGATCATGAGTGATCGCGCCATCAAGCATCCGAAGGTCACGGTGCACTGGGATTCCGTCGTGGACGAGATTCTGGGCAACGAAAAAGACGGCGTCACCGCCGTGCGCATAAAAAATGTCAAGAACGACGAGACCAAAGAGGTCGAGTGCACCGGCTACTTCTCCGCCATTGGGCACAAACCCAACACGGATATCTTCCAGGACCTGCTGGACATGGACGAAGCCGGGTACCTCTTGACCAAGCCCAACACCACCTACACCAAGGTGGAAGGGGTCTTCGCCTGTGGCGACGTGCAAGACCCGGTCTACCGGCAGGCCGTGACGGCGGCGGGCAGTGGCTGCATGGCGGCCATCGACGCGACGCGCTGGCTGGAAAGCCGCGAAGAAGCCTAGATACGGGCACCATTGGGGCTAAAGTCCCCAGATGAGATTATTTCGGGCCCTGTGCATTGCCTCGGCATCGCGCAGGGCCCCGCTTGATCCGATAATATCCTTTTATAGGGCGTAAACAGCGTCGTCATGGCGCAAAATCGCTTTTCTTTCGCAATATTCCGATTATCTATCTCCGGATTTTTTGCGCAATACCGGCACTGAATGGTATTCTATGGCCACTCGAGAACAGTACATTGCACAATAAATGGACCGTATGGGAAGAACCCGCGTGGGCCGAGACTCCGCACTCCAAACCAGGCAATATCTTGTCGCAGGGTATATCCAGGCGTTTGCCGGGAGATGATTTTTGACACAGGAAAAGACCGAAGCAGTGGTCTTGCGGAGTGTGGATTTCAGCAACACGAGCCGGATCGTTACGTTTATCACCCCCAACCGGGGTAAAGTGGCCTGCATTGCGCGTGGCGTGCGCCGGAAAGGCAACCGCCAGGACCCGCTGCTGGACACGATGAACCGGCTGGAGATTCTGTATTACTGGAAGGACGGGCGCAATGTGCAACAGTTGGGCGATATCGCCCTGCTCGACAGTTATCCGAAGTTAAAGCGAGACCTGGAACGCGGCGCTTATGCGGCTTTTCCTTTGGAAGTCGCCCTGAAGGCCATCCATGAAAACGAACCGGCGGAACTGCCCTACGGCGCCCTGGTTCAGGGCCTGGAGCTGCTGGGGCAACAGAGCGAGGAACCCCGCCTGGCGGTTTGCCGGCTGGTGATGCAAATGTTGGGGGCTTGCGGTTTCGCCCCGGAGATGGATTGCTGCGTGCGTTGTGGCGCGGTGGTCCCCCCGGCCCCGGGCTTCAGCATGGAAGGTGGCGTCGTCTGCCGGGACTGCCGATACGACCGTCGGCTTTCACGGGACGCCTATACGGTGCTGCGGCTCTGGTGCATGGAGGATGCCGACCCGGAAGTTACGCCGGCCTTGCTCGCACTGCATGATCCGCGTCCGGCCCTGTCCGCCGAGCTTTTCGCGGTCATCAGCCGCTATGCGGCCTATCAACTGGACACCAGCTTCCGCAGTGTTCGGGTCATATATGACATGTTTCCCTGAGCGTGGCGGCCCACCTGGCCCCATGCCGCACATGCCGCCGCCCCTTCCGGAAACGGCTGCAATCCGATACGACATACGGACATCCACACAGGCGTAATGCCACGGAGCCCTATGAACCAGAAGAACATCCGCAATTTTTGCATTATCGCCCATATTGACCATGGCAAGTCCACCCTGGCCGACCG
>SKJD01000038.1 GCA_007116095.1 Candidatus Hydrogenedentota bacterium | reverse complement strand
CCGCCACAAAGCAACATCGTCACTCCCCCTCATTCACGCGCAGGCATGACGATTTGGCGTAAGGTTGGCGGTATTACCAGAACTACACCCTCAATATAAGCAAAACAAGGAAAGTTAGCAGGTTGCGTTACTTCCACCGCCGATCAGGTTACCGCGATACGTCCATGGGCGCTATTTGCATACGCAATCCCAAGGCGTGCATCACCTTGAGGATGGTGGCCAGACTGGGGTTCCGCTCTCCGGAAAGCGCTTTGTAGAGGCTTTCGCGCGACAAGCCGCTGTCTTTAGCAATTTTGCTCATGCCCCGAGCCCGAGCTATGTTTCCCAGAACTTCAGCAATATAGGCGGCATCTTCGGGCGCCTCATCCAGGCATGCTTCCAGGTACGCCGCCATTTCCTCGGGGTTGCGCAGATGTTCAGCGACATCGTAAGGGGTAGTGGGTGTATTGGATTTCGTGATGGTTGCAGTCATAGCGGCAGATCCTTCAGGTTTTTCGCAAGCTCTTTCGCCAATGTGATATCCCGTGACTGGCTGCTTTTGTCACCGCCAGCCAATAAAATGATCACGGTACGCGCCCGTATCGTATAATAGACCCGATACCCGGGCCCATACGGTATGCGTAATTCCGAAATACCGCATCCAAGCGATTTTGTATCGCCGGGATTGCCAGCAGCTAGGCGATCGATCCTGACCATGATTCTAGCACGTGCTTTGATATCAGCTAAGCTGTCGAACCAATAAGAAAATTGTTGAGTCTTGCGAATTTCATTTACACCCATATTGTATCCTCCTGGCTACAACTTGTCAAGACTTTGCGTTAATTTTTTTTGCGTTACACCATTTCAACCCTACAGCGATTCAAACTCCGCCCACTGTTTCGAGAATGATTTTGTGAGAAAATGGGGTACATGAAACCTGATAACTGCAAACCCCATATGATTCCGCAGTTAACGCAAAGAATACTCCCAAATACTACACAACATCTTATCAAATTTTGAACCTCACACAAAGGCCCCGCTATGAACAGACCTCGAAAAACCACCGGCCACATGGCCAGAAAATCGACCGGTAGCGTCCGTAAACGCGTAGTTCCAACACCGGCCCGCACGCCAGCCGCCATTCCCGTCTTGCAGCGCCCGGTACCAAACCCAAAAAATCTGCCGCCCGTGACGCCGACACCGCCCAAACTCGGGAAACACCGCCCACGGGGTATCCTTTTTTTACATGAAGATCGGGATTTACTCGTGGTGGACAAGGCTCCGGGCCTGCTGACCATGGCCACTTCGAAGCAAAACATCGACACGGCCTATTTCCGCCTGACGGACTTTGTGCGGAAGGGCAATCCCAAATCGCACAAGCGGATTTATATCGTGCACCGGCTGGATCGGGAGGTATCGGGGATATTGGTCTTTGCCAAATCGGTAGCCGCGAAGGAGGCGTTGCAAGCTAGTTGGGAAGAGACGGAAAAGCATTATCTGGCCCTGGTGCAGGGGGCTCCCCCGGAGAAGGAAGGCATACTTAGCGGTTACCTGACCGAACATGGCGTCAACAACGTTACAATCGACGATACGTCCACGGAGGGCAAGCTGTCGCACATCGGCTACCGGGTCCTGGGACAGGCCAATGGTGTTTCACTGCTGGAAGTCCACCTGCTAACCGGGCGCAAACACCAAATCCGGGTCTTGCTTTCGAGTAACGGGCTACCCATCCTGGGTGACAAGAAATATGGTGTCCGGGCTGGGAACAAACATGCCAAGTTTCCTCGCTTGGCCTTGCACGCGTACTCCCTGGCCTTTGCGCATCCCTTCAACGGCGCCCCATGCCATTTTGAGACGCGGATTCCGCACCTATTCGCGAAGTATATGCCCAAAGACCCAAAAACTACAGATAGCCCCCAATAAGCACCAGAATCAATGGCAACGTCAGGGCGCTGAGGAGGGTGCTCCAGAATACGGCCTGCGAGGCGAGGTCCTCGTCCTGGTGGTAATGGGCGCAGAGGATGAAGGCATTCACCGCCATGGGAAGCCCCGTGACGGCAATCAGGATCAAGGCCAGGTTTTGGGCGAAGCCGAAGAGCAGCACCAAGACCGCGGCCACCAGCGGGGAGAGAATTAGTCGCAGCAGGGCAATGACGCCCACGGTCAACTTGGCCTGCCCCGGATTGCTCCGGGAGAGCTGTACGCCGAGCGTCAGGAGCGCAATCGGTATCAGGCCGTTGGCGAGGTATTGCAGCGGGGCGCGCAGTTCGTCGAGCAGGGCAACGTCGAAGGTGCGCAAGCAAAGGGCGAGGCCGATGGCGTAGAGCACGGGAATCCGGAACAAGCCCTTGAGCACCTCGAAGGGGCTGCTGTTTTCGGGCTGTAGCATGCAAATGCCAACGGTGTAGCTCAGGAAATTCTGCGACATGATGATTACCGCGATGGCGGCGCCGCCAATTGCTGCGCTTTCCCCATGAAAAGCCAGGGTCACGAAGGGAATGCCATAGTTGCCGCTGTTGAAGAGGATTGCTCCCATGCGGAGGACCACCCGGTGGGGACGCAGCCGGGGATGCAAGGCCAGGATCGAGGCAATGCCAAAGAGCAGTGTCGCGTGTACCAGCGTAAAGGCGAAAATCCAGGCAATTTCGCCGCCGTCAATTTCGGCGTCCAGCACCACCAGAAAAAGCAGGGCGGGCACAAATACCCAGAAATTGAGCCGGGTGAGTGTGGGCAGGTCCAGGGTCATCCTGCGGTCGACTAAAACCCCTATCCCAATTATGGCAAATACGGGCATGATCACGGAAAAGAACAGCTCAAATGCGATCATGCAGGCCTCCAGCGGGATAGGTTTCGGGGTTGCTACGCTCACGAACAGCTCCCCGAACTCAGAGCCCATGCCGACGCCGGAGATGGTGTGAAGCGCCTTATGATACCGTAAACCTCCGAATATCCGCCACCCTACGCCGGATTGCTGGACTTCCCGGCGCATAAATTGGCATGCTATAGCGCACGGCGGAACATGGACGCCGCACCGCATATGGGCGAACAAGCAAGTACAGGAGTAGCGCATGGGGACAGGGCAAGCGACGCAGGCAACGCCATTACAGGGGGTGATACTGGCGGCCGGACACGGTTCGCGGATGGGCCCCTTCGGGGAGCAGTACCCCAAGCCCATCGCCCCGATTTGCAATAAACCCCTCTTGGCCTACCAGCTCGAACACATGCGGGCCCTGGGGATTGAGGATATTTTGGT